>NZ_CACWEU010000115.1:0-2045 GCF_902760015.1 Candidatus Ruminimicrobium bovinum | reverse complement strand
TTTTTGTTTGTTTTTCCTTTTTTCATCTCCTTTTCTCCGTTCTTTTATTTTATAAAAAAACGGCAATATCTATTTTGACCTTATCATGCAAGTATTAGAAAAAATGTTATAATTATAGTATGAGAGTTGTAAAAAAATTTAACAACTCTTAATGGTATAGACAGACAGAGTCTGTTCATTAAAAACATTTTTTGCATTAAATATAAATTTAATATTATAAATTAAACAAAACACAGGTTTTTGTTTGAAAAATAAAAAAGGAGAATAAAAATGAAAAAAACAAAATTTATGTCGGTTTTGGTAGCTGTATTGTTTATTTTCAGTATAATAAACCCTTCTTTTGCAGTTGTGGAAAATTTTTCAAACGGTAAAGCGGATATGGGAATTACAAAGGATGTAGAAAATAATAATATGCATACTACATCTTCAAAGGTTACATTTAATAATGCTAAAGTTAAAAATATATGGCGGTTGGAAGATAATGGAACAACTATATACTATGCTAACGTTTCATATGGTTCAAAAGAGTCAAATGTAGAAATAAGTAAAAATTTATATAACTATATAGCAAGTGGAAAGGTATCACAAGAAAATATATCTTTTTCTGTGAATGAAGCTGAACCGAAATATGTAAATAATACATATATTATCCAAGGAATAAAACCAAAAGTAATAAACGGAATTATAGAGGGGGAATAATATAATTGTTTATAATCCTGATACGGATAAATTAGAAAGTAAAAGTATCAAAGGATTGAGTTCCGAGCAAAGTAAGAGTGCTTTTGAGTTATGTTAAAAAAGCACTTAAAGAAAATAATATTATAGCAACTGTAGTTAAAGGACTTGCAAGTTTGATAAAAACAAAAATAAATGATAATACCATAGGCAAAGTACAAGTTAAAGGTAATCAATTAATAGTAATAAATAAAAATGGCAAAGTAATGGAAAACCTAAAAATAAATGTAGAAGGGTTAAGTGGAGCTCAGAAGAAAGATCTTGCTAACAAATATACTAATAAACTAAACAATAAAAACAAAATAGTAAAAAATAAAGAAATAAAAGGGGAAATAAACAAATTAAAAAAAGAAGTAAAAAGTAAAGTAAAAAGTAATACGTGCAGCAAAGTACAAGTAAAAGGTAATAATTTGGTGGTAAAGAATAAGAATGGCAAAGTAATGAAAAATCCGAAAGTAAATGTAAAAGGATTAAGTAAAAAACAAAAGGAAACACTTGCTAAGAAATATACTAATAAATTAAAAAATAAAAATATAGTATTAGATAACAAAAAAATAAAAAATGAAATAAACAAATTAAAAAAAGAAGTAAACAAACTCAAACCAAATAAAAAGAAAACAAATAATTCCAATTTAGAATTTAGTGGTAGTGGCAGTGGTGGATATAAGGATTTCGGCTTTGATACAGGTGATTCTAATGCAGGTGCATCAAGTGCTGGTTCTTCAGATGGTGGATATGGGGATTTCGGTTTCAAGTAATATAAATTTGTTTTTCATAATTTTATAACTAAACAATGAAAAAACGAAAAAAGAATTAAAAAACTTAAAAACTACTCTAATAAAAATTAGGGTAGTTTTTTTGTTTATGTTTTTATGATTTTTTAAGAAAACACAAAAAGAAGAATAATATGGATTATTTATTTAAATAAATAATAAAAACACTTATGGCAAAGCAGAAAACAATTGTTGGATAAATAATAAAAAATTCACAAAAATTTCACAAATGGATGTTGAAAAAGTTGTAAGATGTGTTAGAATAATAGTATGAAGAATTTAGGAATTTATACTATTATAAGAAATATTGTCCGTAGGACACCGACAACTTTTCAGCTTTTAAGCATCTCAGCATTTCAGCTTAAAAAAATGCTAAGCGTTTTTTTAGTTGTGGCAATATTTTTCAACGGCTTTATTCCGAAGAGTGCGGAATTTAAAAATAATTTTATTGAAGCGATAAGCTGTGCGGTAGAAACACAAACGAACTTTTTAGATAAGTATGCGGACAGTGTAGTAAATGTAACAAACGGGATAGCA
>NZ_CACWEU010000114.1:0-6667 GCF_902760015.1 Candidatus Ruminimicrobium bovinum | reverse complement strand
TTTTTGTTTGTTTTTCCTTTTTTCATCTCCTTTTCTCCGTTCTTTTATTTTATAAAAAAACGGCAATATCTATTTTGACCTTATCATTTTTTTTGATTTTTTACCTGTGTATTTGCTAAAATGAAAAATTATTTATGAGTGTAAAATTTTTTGTAAAAGAGATTAATATATAAAATGAATTACATATTACAAATAGTTGTTTTATTGTTTTCCGTAATTGTCCATGAAGTTGCCCACGGATACATAGCATACAGAAACGGTGATGATACCGCAAAAGTTATGGGCAGGTTAACTCTTAATCCTGTGTCTCATATTGATTTGTTCGGAAGTATTATTTTGCCTTTAATGTTACTGCTTGTTAATGCTCCCGTTTTCGGTTGGGCAAAACCGGTTCCCATTAATCCTTTGAAATTAAATAATCCAAAGAAAGATATGATATGGGTTTCACTTGCCGGTTGTGCGGCTAACTTTGCATTGGCAATAGTTTCGGGTATGGGAATGTATTTGATAAAAACTTTTGTTACAGCCGATACCTCCGTTTTTGTTTCCGTATATTACATATTAAATTTAATGCTTGTTATAAATATAATATTACCTCTTTTCAATTTGATACCGGTTCCTCCTCTTGACGGTTCACGTGTTGTTTTTTTACTGTTACCGAGGGAAGCGGCAGCAAAATATGCAAAAATAGAACCTTACGGCTTTTTGATTATTTTTGCACTTTTGGCAACAGGTATATTGTGGAAAATAATAGCTCCGATAGCTTATTTTTTAATAAGTATTTTGGGCGGAAGATAAATTTATAAGGAAGTTAGTTATGAACGATAAAAAAAGAGTTTTGTCGGGAATGAGACCTACGGGCAGGTTACATATAGGACATTATTTCGGTGCATTACAAAATTGGATTAAAATACAAAATGACTATAATTGCTTTTTTATGGTTGCCGACTGGCATGCTTTGACAAGCGATTATGCCGATACATCAAAAATAAAAGAAAATATTGTTGATATGGTTATAGATTGGTTAACGATAGGCGTTGATCCGGAAAAAGTTGCAATATTCAGACAATCAGAAGTAGCTCAGCATTGTGAATTATTTTTAATGTTGTCAATGATTACACCGTTAGGTTGGTTGTTCAGATGTCCTACTTACAAAGAACAGCTGAAAGAAGTTAAATCAAAAGATTTGAATAATTACGGCTTTTTAGGTTATCCGGTTCTTATGGCATCGGATATTTTGTTATATAAGGCACAAGCTGTTCCTGTCGGGGAAGACCAACTTGCGCATTTGGAACTTTCAAGAGAAATTGTCAGAAGATTTAATAATTTTTACGGAGAAGTTTTAGTTGAGCCGCAACCTCTTTTAACGAAAACCGCAAGAGTTCCGGGACTTGATAAAAGAAAAATGTCAAAATCCTACGGAAATTCTATTTTTATAGCGGAGACTACCGAAGATATAGCTAAAAAAGTAAAAACAATGTATACAGACCCTGCAAGAATAAAAGCTACCGATGCCGGACATCCCGACGGTTGTGTGGTTTTTGCTTTTCATAAATTATTCAATAAAAATTTTGAAGAAAGAAAATGTCAATGTGAAGCCGGAACAATAGGTTGTGTAAAATGTAAAAAAGAACTTACGGAATTAATGTGTGAATGGACAAAACCCCTTGTTCAAAAAAGGAAAGAAATATCGGAAAATAAACAAATGATAGAAAAAATATTGCAACAGGGACAACAAAAAGCACAAGAAGTTGCTTCACAAACAATGAAGGAAATAAAACAAGCCGTAAAAATAGGTAAAGTGTAAATTATGAATTATGATGTTCATTTGGATTCGTTTGAAGGACCGTTGGATTTACTTCTTCATCTTGTAAAAAAAAGAGATTTGGAAATAAAAGAAATTCAGGTGTCAGAAATTACGTCGGAATATTTGGCATATCTTGAAACAATGCAAAATTTAAACCTTGATATTGCCGGAGATTTTCTTGTAATGGCATCTATGCTTATGCAGATAAAAGTTAAGATGTTACATCCGGAAAATGAAGAGGATGCCGCCGATGTTGAAACGGAAATTAATAAAATAAAAGCAAAATTGCAGGAATATCAAAAATATAAAGAAGCGGCGAAATTTCTTGCAAATAAAGAACAAAAATATGCGCATACATATTACAGACCTCATCCCGTAATTGATACGCAGGATTTTCAATTGGATGCAACCATATACGATTTGATTGCAAGTTTTCAGGAAGCATTAAAAACACTTCCCGAAGAAGTTCGGGAAATAATGTATAAGGAAATTCCGATTGAAACAAAAATGAGAGAAATTATTGATTTGTTATCGGAAAGGCAACATATATCTTTTACCGAAATTATGAAATTACAGCCGTCAAGACAGGCATTAATAGTTTCTTTTATTGCGGTATTGGAGCTTATTAAAAGCAGACAGATAATAGCAAAACAGTCGGAACTGTTTGAAGAGATAAGGATTTATAAAATAAGTACCGTTGAACCGATAGAAATAAACGAAGACGAATTGGCTTTGAAACCCGAAAATAAAACGGTAGAAAATACGGAGCCGTTTCAAGAAAATTTTGAATTGGTAGCCGATAACGAACAAGAGGATAACAATGGAGATAAATGAAATAAAAAAAGTTATAGAAGCGTTACTTTTTGTTTCCGACAGGCCATTATTGACAAGAGAAATAAAGCATATAGTAAAAGAAGATTTACCGGAGAATTCAACGCTTGAAGATATTATAAAAGAGCTTCAAATTGAATATCAACAGTTGAACAGGGCTTATGAATTAAAATTTGTTGCCGACGGTTGGACATTTGCAACAAAACCGGAATATGCTCCTTGGATAAAAATTTTATTAAAAGATAAAACCACATTAAAGCTGTCACCTTCGGCAATGGAAGTGCTTGCAATAATTGCATATAAACAACCTATAACAAGGGCCGAAATTGACAGTATAAGAGGTGTTGATTCCGGCGGAGTAATGGATACGTTGCTTGACAGAAAATTGATTAAAATAGTCGGAAAAAAAGAAACAATAGGTAAACCTATGTTGTACGGAACAACGCAGGAATTTTTAAGACATTTCGGTTTAAGCCATTTAAGTGAATTACCTGTAATTGAAACAAATCGTGAAGAAAGTATCGGTAATAATGAAGAAAACGAAAATAATGTTCAGGAACTTCCTTTTGAAGAAACAAAAAGCGCCCCCGAAAATAATAAACAAACCGAACAACCGGCAACGGAAATGCAGGAAAACAAAAATATTGAAAACTCAAGTGATTCAAATGTTACGGAACGTGAGAGTTAAAGTTTGAAAGATATTTGATTTTTTTATAAAAAAAAGATAAAATGCTTTCCGGTTTAAAAAAATGGAAAATTGTATATTTTGTAAAATTGCTTCGGGTGAAATACCCGCAAATAAAGTGTTTGAGGATGATAAAGTTATTGCTTTTAACGACCTTAATCCTCAAGCGCCCGTTCACATATTGATAATTCCCAAAAAACATATAGCAAGTTTAGCCGATATTACCGAACAGGATACGGAATTGTTGGGACATATTCAACAAGTGGCCTCAATGCTTGCAAAAAAAATGAATTTGGTTGACGGATATCGCTTGGTAAATAACTGCGGTATTGACGGAGGGCAAACCGTTCTTCATTTACATTACCATTTAATGGGCGGAAGAACATTTGCTTGGCCTGCCGGATAATTTGGAAGATTGAAGAATAAAATAAATTTTAAAATAAGCGGGGTGAAATTAAAAAATGGTAAGCGTAAAAGTAAGAGACGGCGAATCAATAGAAGATGCAATAAGAAGATTTAAAAGAGAATGTGAAAGCAGCGGAGTAATGCAAGAAATAAAAAACAGAGAATTTTATAAATCTCCAAGTGTGTTAAAAAAAGAAAAAATTGCAGAAGCTAAAAGAAAAATTCGCAGAAAAATGTTAAAAGACAGTGCTTGGAAAAGATAATTCGGCACCGTTTGTTTTGAATGCAGGGGGTATGTGAAATACCCTCTGTGCATTTTTTATTTTTTTTGTTTTCCGTTTTTTTAAGGAGGTTATATGAACCTAAAGCAAATGTATGATTTTGTTATATCTGCAGGTATTGAAAAAGATCCGAGAGGTAAAAAAGAAGTTCTTACCGTATTAAAAGAAAAGAACGAAGAGTACCAAAAACTTGATAAAACAAAAAAAGAAAATTTTGATTTAGATACATTAACAAATCCTTACCACGATTCAAGAATTTTATACGGAACCGGAAAAGAAACCATAAAAAATATAATGGTAGGTATTGATATGGAAGTTCCGGAACTTTTGCTTGCAAATCAGTTAAAAAATAACGGTAAAAAAATTGATATGGTTTTGGCTCATCATCCCGAGGGAAAAGCATTTTCCACATTTTATAATGTTATAAATATGCAATCGGAAATAATAAACAACCAGGGTGTGCCTATAAACATTGCGCAGAGTTATATTTCGGATAGAGCTTCTGAAGTTTGCAGAGGAGTTTACGGACAAAATCATCAAAGAGTAACGGATGCCGCAAGGTTATTGAATATTCCTTTAATGACGGCACATACGGTTGCGGATAACCATGTTGTGAATTATCTTCAAACAAAGTTGGATAAATTAGCTCCGAGATACCTGGAAAATATAATTAATTTCTTGGAAGAAATTCCGGAATACAAATACGCAATGACTTTTTCCAACGGACCTTTCATATTAAACGGAAGTAAAAAATCAAAATGCGGAAAAATTTTCGTAGATATGACCGGCGGAGCCGAAGGTCCTACCGAACTTATTGAACATTTGGCAAAGGCAGGTGTAGGAACTGTTGTAGGCATGCACATGAGTGAAAAAAATTATAAAGCCGCGGTAAAAAATAAAATAAATGTTATAATTGCAGGGCATATTTCATCGGATAATTTAGGTGTAAATTTATTGTTGGATTCTTTGGAAAAGAAATACGGTAAATTGGAATATATAGAAGCATCGGGCTTTAGAAGATTTAGACATTAATATGGCAATACCTGCAGAAGTTATAGAACAAATAAGGAATTTTTCCTCAATAGAGTCCGTTATAGGAGAATATGTTCCGGACTTAAAACAGGCAGGAAGAAATTGGAAATGTTGTTGTCCTTTTCATACGGAAAAGACTCCTTCTTTTGTTGTCAGCCCAGAAAAGGGAATTTTCAGATGTTTCGGCTGCGGTGTTGCAGGTGATGTTTTTAAATTTTTGATGCTTATTGAAAAAATTTCTTGGATAGAAGCCGTAAAAAAATTAGCGCAAAAAGTCGGTATAGAAATAGAAGATAAAAAAGAAAACAAAATTGTTCTTTCACAAAAAGCTGAAATTTTTCAACTTTTGGAGACAGCTGCAAAGTTTTATCACAGATGTTTTTTAGAAACCAAATCGGCAGAATATGCAAGAAATTATGCTAAACAGAGAGGGTTATCTCAAAAAACAATAGAAAAATTTATGATAGGTTACTCTCCTAAAAATAAACTTATTACGGCTGCTTTAAAAAAAGGTTACACTTATGATATGTTATTGAAATCCGGTTTGGTAACAAAAACTCAAAACGGACAAATTTTTGAATATATGTCGGAAAGATTGGTTTTCCCGATTATGGATTTACAGGGTAGAGTTATTGCTTTTGGCGGAAGAACTTTAACAAATCAGAAATCAAAATACATAAACAGTCCGGAAACTTCCGTTTATTCAAAATCTGCAAATTTATACGGTTTGTTTAATACTTTGCCGGAATTAAGACAGGACAGAAGAATTTTTTTGCTTGAAGGATATATGGATGTTGTTATGACTCAGCAATACGGTGTGTCCGGAACTGTTGCTTCATTGGGAACATCTTTTACGCCTCAACAGGCAAAACTTATAGAAAGATATGCTGATAAAGTTATACTTCTTTTCGACCCTGACCAAGCGGGAAAAACGGCAACAAAAAGAGCTTTGGATATTTTTGCCGGAACGGATATTCCGGTTAAGGTTGCAACTTTACCAGACGGTTTGGACCCTGATGAATATTTGTTGAAATACGGAAAAGAAAATTTTGATAAATTTATAGAGACAAAAACACAGAATGCCATAGAATTTGTTTTTAATGAAGTGTTTTTAAATGTTGATAACAATTCGCCTCAGGCAAAAGCAAAAGCGATATCGGTTGTTTTGGATTTTATTTTAAAAACAAAAAATATTATAGTTCAAAGAGAATATATAAAATATGTTGCTCAGATGCTATCGGTTGAAGAAGAACTTTTGTTGCATGAGTTGAATAAAAAAAATTTAAAAAATATTAAAGTACAAAATAAAAATAATATTATAAATAAAAAAATTAAACAACAGGATTCCTTGGAAGAGGATATGTTGAAATTCCTTCTGCAGAAAGGAAACAGGGCTTTTATAAAAAAATTGGACAGTGATTTTTTTTCACTTAAGAATTGCTCTGAAATTTATGAGTTGTTGAAGGCGGATACTACGATATCCGTCGCGGAAATTTTGTCCAAACTTGACGGACAAAAAGCCGAGTGGTTTTCCAAGCTTGCTATTGATAATTCTTTTAACAAGTCGGACACCGATGAAACTTTTGATACTTTGTATAAGGATATATTTTTAGCAAATTTGGAAAA
>NZ_CACWEU010000113.1:0-5865 GCF_902760015.1 Candidatus Ruminimicrobium bovinum | reverse complement strand
TTGAATATTCAATTTCATTAAAGTTTGTTATTGCCAAATCCAAATCACTGCCTGAATGTGCTTGTCTTTTTATTCTGCTGCCATAAGCCAAAACGATAGCATGCGGGCAATGTTTATCAAAAATTTGTTTTAATATTTTTAAGTGTTTTTCTTTTAAAAAAAGTTCAGTCATTTTCTATAATTTTTTTAAGTTTTTCAACATCTGACAAAAAATTATCAATTAAAGATAAAGTTTCTTGTGCAAAAGCTATTCCGTAATCGTGTGCTGTAGTGTTTATGTTATCTCTGTATTTAAACCATCTTTCAACTTCTTGTTCGTTTAATAAAGAAAACTTATGTGTCTGCCTGAAAATATCCTTAAACGACAACATATCGACAGCTTTTTTTGTTGCAAAATAAGGAACTAATTTTTTCTTAAGCATTTTACCGCTTTGTTCCAATGTTATTTCGAAACTTTTGACCAATGAATTTCTATACATTTCATAGTCGACAGTTCCTTCCTTTGAGGACTTTATCATACTATAAGATTTTTTTAATGTATCAATACATTTTTGCAAAAATTCTGTATTAATTTGTGTCATAAAAACCTCAAAAATTTTATCTTGAAACAAACATATTATACTAAAAAACACAAAAAATATTAAAGAATTTTAACCTTATCATTTTATTTGCAAAAACACCTGTAAAAATGATATAATCCCAAAAAGTTTTGTTGTTTATATTTAATGCATTAAATTAAAATATGGTATAATTTTATACAGAAAACTTATTTTATGATAAAATCTATAGCAAATTGGCTTACAAATGAAAAATGTGATATAGAAAAGTACAAGAATTTTAATTATACATCAAGAGATTTTTTTCAGGCAAAACTTGACAGTTTGTATATAAAAACAAAAGATTCTCTTTTAATTTCAGTTATTGGTGAAATAGGTAATAATTCTTTTGACCATAATTTAGGAAATTGGATTGATGTAGTAGGCATAATTTTTATTTATGATGAAAAGAATAAAACAATTATAATTGCAGATAGAGGACAGGGAATAAAAAGTACAATATCCAGAATAAAAAAAGATATTGTAACGGATGAACAAGCAATAAAAATTGCTTTTACACAAATAATATCAGGCAGAGCACCTGAGCAGAGGGGAAACGGATTAAAATTCGTTTGTAATGTTGTTAAGCAAAACAAATGGTATTTGTCTTTAACTTCCGGTAATGGAAATATAGAAATAAAAGATGGAAATATAAAATTTTCTACATTAAACTATGTTGTTAATGGGTGTTTAGCAGTTATAAGTTATTAGGAGTAACGTTATGAAAATTAAAATATCAAAATTTGGAAAATTATTAATTTCAAGACCTGCCGGAAGAGAAGCTTTTTTAGCTGCTTGTGCATATACATTTAACAATAATGATACCGAGTTTGTTTTAGATTTTTCAGATGTAGATGTTTTGTCTCCATCTTGGGCTGATGAATTTATAGGTGGTATAAAAAACAAATTTAAAAATATTGTTCTTAAATATGAAAATACCACAAATAAATCTGTAGAAGAAACTTTAAAATTCATTAATCCGAAAGAATAGAAATTAGTCCGAAGAACACCGAAATTGCTAATTACTCATTACTAATTTCTAATTGCAGTTAGTAGTTGTTGTTAAACTCTCAGCTCTAAGCTGTCGTTATTGTAGTTAATCTCAGCTGTTCAGCTTATCAGCTCTTCAGCTGTTGTTATAAAGCAGGTATGTTGTTTGTACCTCAAATTTTTGCATAGCAAGTTTTTGTTGCTAAAGGGATTTTGATGTTTGTTTCCATACATCTATACATCCATCCCTCTATACCTCAAATTTTTGCATAGCAAAAATTTATCTTATCTGTTTTTGGAATCCTATGTGGAATAGGATGGTTGGGGAAAATATCCCTATCAAGATGAGTCCAAAAGCAGCCGGTTAGGTAGAAAATATCGGGAAGTCATGAGCCCGGTGTTTTCTGCCGAATGTTTACGTATTCCTATTATTTAGAATTAGAATTAGAATATATTCTTTCTATTTTTAGGAATTCTTGAACTGTGGCTGTTATTGGTTATACCCTCATCTTGAGTAACCGATAACAGCCGTTTTTTTATGTCCATAAACAGATTTTTAAAACTGTTTATGGACTTTTTTTATTAAAAAAGAACATTTTCAATGCTCTTTTGAATTATTGGTTTGTAGGTTATTAGATTATAAGTTGTTTTTGTAGTTTATAACCTGTCGTTATATGAACTGTCGTTAAATTGTGTGTCATTAGTTTGTCATTCCGAACCTGCTTTAGCAGGGAGGAATCTGTCGTTTGTAGTTTAAACTCTAAGCTCTCAGCTGAAAACACTTTAGTGTTTGGCTCAGCTCTCAGCTAAAAAATTCCAATGAGGGGGAATTTTTAAATGTCTTTTTCAGGTGCAACATTAATGATTACCGGTGGAACCGGTTCATTCGGTAACACCGTTTTAAAACATTTTTTATCAAGTGATATTGCTCAAATAAGAATATTTTCAAGAGATGAAAAAAAACAAGATGATATGCGTCACGATTTGCAAATAAAATATCCCGAATATGCAAAAAAAGTTAAATTTTATATCGGTGATGTCAGGAATGCAAAAGCAATAAAAGATGCAATGAACGGTGTGGATTTTGTTTTTCATGCCGCAGCATTAAAACAAGTTCCTTCTTGTGAATTTTTCCCTATGGAAGCTGTCAGAACAAATGTAATCGGAACGGATAATATGTTACATGCCGCAATGGAATGTAATGTTAAAAGAGTTGTATGTTTATCTACAGATAAAGCAGCATATCCTATTAATGCAATGGGTATATCAAAAGCCATGATGGAAAGAATCATTTATGCAAATGCCCGTGTTGCTGCAGAACAAAATAAAACCGTTATATGTTGCACAAGATACGGCAATGTAATGTGTTCAAGGGGTTCTGTAATTCCGTTATTTATCGACCAAATAAAAAACAAACAACCCATAACAATAACAAATCCCGATATGACAAGGTTTTTAATGAATTTGGATGAAGCAGTTTCCCTCGTGGAATTTGCTTTTAAAAATGCCAATCCGGGAGATTTATTTATACAAAAAGCAGATGCCTCAACAATTGGTGTTCTTGCAGAAGCTGTTCAAAAATTATTTGGTAAAACAGAAACACACATTATAGGAACAAGACACGGTGAAAAACTGTATGAAACATTAATGACAAGGGAAGAAAAATTAAGAAGTCAGGATATGGGTAAATATTTCAGAGTAGCTGCCGACAGCAGAGATTTGAATTACGACAAGTTTGTAGTTAAAGGTGAAGTTCATACAATGGCTGATCAAGCTTACACCAGCCACAATACAACAAGATTAAATGTCGAAGGAACAGTGCAAAAGCTGTTAACCACGGACTATGTCCGTCAACAACTTGATGTATAGAGGGAAGGAAGTATAGATGTATAGAAACGACAAACAAAAAACAATAAAACAGTCGTCTTTGCGAGCGGAGACACAAAGTGTCAAAGTGAAGCAATCCAGTGTTGTTGCTGTTCCAATACCTCCATACCTCAATACTTCCATGCCTCAAAATTCGCCGTTGCGAATTTTAATCACCGGTTCCAACGGTTTTGTCGGTAAAAACCTTGTTGCCAACTTAAAAACAATACAAAACGGAACTAATAAAACCCGCAATATTCAAATAGAAGACATTTTTGAATACGATATAGATACACCGAAAGAAAAGTTAGATGAGTTCTGCAAAAATTGTAATTTCGTTTTTAATTTAGCGGGAGTTAATCGCCCTAAAGAACAAACCGAATTTATGCAAGGCAATTTCGGTTTTGCAGAAATTTTATTAAATACTTTAAAAAAATATAACAATAAATGTCCCGTAATGCTTTCAAGTTCAATACAAGCAACATTACAGGGCAGGTTTGCAAATTCCGAATACGGTAAATCCAAACTTGCAGGAGAAGAACTTTTCTTTGATTATTCAAAACAAACAAATGCAAAAGTATTGGTTTACAGGTTCCCTAACTTATTTGGTAAATGGTGTAAACCCAACTATAATTCTGCAGTTGCTACATTCTGCTATAACATATCAAGAAATTTACCCATAACAATCAGTAACCCAAACAACGAATTGGAACTGTTATATATAGACGATTTAATTGAAGAAATGTTTGATGCATTGGAAAACAAAGAACATAAAAAAGATGATAAATATTGTTATGTTCCAACAACACATAAAGCAACATTAGGTGAAATAGTAGATTTGTTAAATCAATTTAAACAGCAACCTAAAACTTTGCAAATGCCGCAAATACCAAACAATTCATTTGCTAAAAAATTATATTCAACTTATTTGTCTTATTTACCTAAGGAAGAAGTTTGTTTTTCATTAAAAACAAACACCGATAACAGAGGCAATTTTACAGAACTTTTAAAAACACTCAATTGCGGACAATTTTCGGTAAATATTTCAAAACCGGGAATAACTAAGGGTGAGCATTGGCACAATACAAAATGGGAATTTTTTATCGTCGTTTCAGGTAAAGCAAAAATAGAACAAAGAAAAATCGGCACAAACGAAATTTTAATTTTTGAAGTTTCTGGGGAAAATATACAAGCCGTTCACATGTTACCCGGATACACACACAACATTATCAATTTATCCGATACCGAAAACTTAGTTACACTTATGTGGGCAAACGAACAGTTTAACCCGAACAAACCGGACACTTTTTTTGAGAAGGTAAACAATGACTAATACAAAAAAAATAATTATTTTAGGTGCCGGCGGCTTTGCAAAAACATTAGCGGATATTTTACAGCAAAACAAAATATATGCAGAAATTAAATTTTTAGACGATACAAAAACAGGTAAAAATATACTCGGTAAATGTAGTGATTATATAAAGTTTAAAAACGAAAATACGGATATGTATCCCGCTTTTGGTAACAATGAAGTAAGAAAAATATGGTTTGAAAAATTACAACAAGAAAAAATAAATATACCGACAATTATTCATAACAGTGCATATATAAGCCCGACTGTAAAAATAGAAACAGGCATTGCAGTATTACCTAAAGCGGTAATAAACACAAATTGTGTAGTAAAACAAGGTTGTATTGTAAATTGCGGTTCTGTAATAGACCACGACTGTATATTGGAACAGTTTGTTCATATTTGTATAGGTGCAATGGTAAAAGCGGAAAACAAAATTCCTGCAGGAACAAAAATTGAAGCAGGGCAAATTGTTGCAAGGCAACAATTTGGAGGTATAGAGGGATAGGAGTATAGAGGTATAGAAACAAAATGCTTTGCATTTTGTTGAGGCAAAGACGTATAGATGTATAGAAGAATTGGAGATTATAGGCAAGGATGCTTTTCGTCCATGCATCCATACATCTATGCATCAAAACTTTCGTAGAAATTTTTAAACGAGGTTAAAATGAATAAAGTTAGCTTTAAAAATGATAACAGACTTAAATTGTTGATTATAGTGGGTACTCGTCCTGAAATCATCAGATTGTCCGAAGTTATAAAAAAGTGCAGAAAATATTTCGATACCGTTTTAGCCCATACAGGTCAAAATTACGACTATACCTTAAACGGAATATTTTTTAAAGATTTAAAACTTAAAGAGCCGGAAATTTACCTTAATGCCGTCGGTAAAAATTTAGGGCAAACAATGGGTAACATCATTGCAAGTTCTTATGAACTTATGGCAAAAATTAATCCGGATGCACTTTTGGTATTGGGCGATACAAACAGTTGTTTATCTGCAATAGGTGCAAAAAGGTTACATATTCCAATATTTCACATGGAAGCAGGTAACAGATGTAA
>NZ_CACWEU010000112.1:0-2100 GCF_902760015.1 Candidatus Ruminimicrobium bovinum | reverse complement strand
ACATTGTTGATGTCATACATGCAAGAATGTTCGCTTTAATTCCGCTTCCCAATCCGTCGGACAAAACGGCAACGACTCTTTTCATATTAGGCAGTCTTTGGGAAATAAAGAAATCCCCGTAAGCATTTTGATTGTATTTCTTTTTCTGGCAACTTGCTATATCAATAAACATTTCCTTTTTTATCCTTTTCTGTATCGGATTCATAACCTTTCGCTATGGAATTTAATAAAAGTTCCGTTTCTACCATGTGTTCGCCTAATAAACTTGCAATTTCTTGAACGGTTGCAATGTTTTTTGTTATAACTTCTCTTGCTTTTTGTGCAATTTTGCTTCTGTCGGTTTCCGTTTTTGTTACATCGGAAATTACCGCTCCGATAAGTTCGTTATCTTCTATCGAAAATATATTTATATCGTATAATTTATTTCCCGAAGCATAGTGCTTTTGGTCGATATCTTGTCCGCTTGAAAGAGCTGCCTTAAACAGTTCCGCAAACGGAACAACTTTATCCAATAATGCACCTGATAAACCTTCCGAAAAATTTGAAAAGACTTCATACATATCTTCACAAAACATATGTAAAAAAGAATCGTTCGCTTCAACAATTTTAAAATTCGAATCCACTATAACAACGGCCGAGGGCATACATTTTAATACTATTGATGCCTTTTTTACCGCAATTTTTCTCATGTATGAAACACACATTGAAGTTTCGGCATCACCTGCAATAAGAGCATTTACAAAATCTCTGCAGTTCGAATATCCGCATCCGGAACAATTCAGTTCGTCTTCCGGAGAAAATTTGTTAATTTTTCTTAAAGTTTTAACGATTTGTTCCATGGAAAAATCAGGATTTTTTACGGGATTTGGAATATATTCTTCTTTTACAACTTTTCTCGGTTCTTTAGGGATAATATTTCTGTATTGAGTATTAGCATAAATATCGGAAGAAATAAGTATTTTTGATTTTTTACTTGAAAGACAGGGGCCGTTAATGCAACCGCCGGAACAGGCCAAAGCTTCAACAAAAATTTTGTTTTTAATTTTAGCCGAATTTATATTTTGAAAAGATTTATCAAATTGGTCCAAAGAGCTTACGGAAATAAAAGTTACATCGTTTTTATCTATTCCAGTTTTTTTTATCGTCTCATTCATTCCGCCTTCAATAGGATACAAAGAACCTTCAAATGCTTTTTCCGGAATGAAATTACAATCATTATCAATTTCAATATTTTCAAAATCGATAAATTCTTCCTTAAACCAATAATTTAATTCATCAAAAGTTAAAGAAGCAGCCAATAAATTCGGATGAGAATCGGCTTCTTTCTTTTTTGCGATACACGGACCTATAAAAACCACTTCAATATCTTTTCCGAGAAAATCTTTTAAAAATCCCGCATGTGTTAGTGCCGGAGAAGCTATGGGTACGATATTTTTTGCAAATTCAGGTTTATAAAGTCTTATGTAATCGTCTATAACCGGACAAGCTGATGAAATAAAAAGGCCGGATTTTGCGGTATTTAAGATTTTTGCCGTTTGTATTGATACTTCCTGTGCACCTATAGCCGTTTCGCTTACACCGGAAAAACCCAATTTTTTCAATGCCGCAATCATTCTTTTATGTTCAATATTATAAACACCTGTCCAACTCGGTGCTAAAGAAACATAAACTTTTTTTCCCGCAATAAAAAGATTTTTTACGGTTTCAATATCATTTCTTACTCTTTTTGCTCCTGCAGGACAAACCGTAACACAATGCCCGCAAGCTATACATTTGTCGTTTATAACGGATGCTCTTCCCGATTGAATTTTTATTGCTTTTATATGGCATTGTCTTATACATTTATAACAATCGTTACATTCATTTTTCAAAGTATATACGGGATATATTTTATCCATTATGTATAATTCCTTTATATTTTTTTTAATATTTCGCAAAGAATGTCTGCGGTAACATTTTTATATTCGGTTCCGTCAACAATAATTCTCGGACCGTCGGAACACTTGTTTTCACACAGCATCCCCACAACTTTTATTTTTGTATCGGAATTATGTTCCGATATATGTTTTTTTATAAGCTCAAGGTTTTCCGTATTACCTT
>NZ_CACWEU010000111.1:0-6425 GCF_902760015.1 Candidatus Ruminimicrobium bovinum | reverse complement strand
CTTTTTTTAAAACATCAAAATTCAAATTGTCAATTAATATATCATTATTGTCATAGCCGACTTTTAACGAGTGAACACTCATCATTTTAGCTGCCGGAAAATGTAAAGCGTTAAATGAAAAATCCAAGCTTTCAAGTTCGGTCAATTCTTCCATATCCTGTTGTTTTTCAAGTGTTTTTATTCTTGACTGAACCATACCTGCAAGCCGTGCTTTTGCCCTAAACCTTCTTATAAAAAGTTCCGTTTTCTTTTTTTGCTTTTCTCTGTTTATGCGGGTTTTTTCGTAAATTTCTTCTTCTTTTTCTATTTGTGCATATAATTTTTCGGTATTTCCTTCTATTTTTCTTGCTTTATTTCTGTGTATCGCAACGGTATGGGTAACAACTTTATCCATAAATGAACGGTCATGAGTTATTAAAATAAGTTCACCTTTCCAATTTTGTAAAAATTTTATAAGCCACCTTATTGCAACGATATCCAAATAGTTATTCGGTTCATCCAACAATAACATATTTGCATCGGACAATAAAATTTTTGCCAAATTTATTCTTATTTTATAACCGCCGGAAAACATTAACGGGTTTTGTTTGATTGTTTCTTTTGTAAATCCGAGTCCGAAAAGAATTTTTTCGGCTTTCCAACTTTGGTCAATTTCCGTTTTAGGCATAACCGATGTAACTTCTTCCATAACGGAATTGTATTTAAAATTGATATGTTGCCGGAGGTAACCTATTTTATAATTTTTAGGTATTTGTATTTCACCGCTGTCATATTCTACAAGCCCTAATATCATTTGCAAAAGGGTAGTTTTTCCGTAACCGTTTCTTGCAACAAGCCCTATTTTTTCACCTTTACCGACATTGAAACTTAAATCCTTAAATAAAACTCTCGTCCCGTAAGCTTTTGATAAGTTATTTATCGTAATCATTATTTTTCGGGACGCAAAATAATTTTAAGAGGATTTTGTTTGAAATATTTGTTTGCAACTTTCAAAATATCGGCTGAAGTTACTTTCTCAAGTTCTTCTATAAATAAATCGTTAAATTGATATCCCAAACCGAAAATTTCACCGAACATTAAATTGTATGCCTGCCTTTCAACCGGTTGGTTTGCCAAAAGATATACACCTTTAACATATTGTTTTGTATCTTTTAATTCCTGCTCAGGTACAGGTGTTGTGCATAAATTTTCCATTATTTTTTCTATTCCGTCTTTTGTAAGTTGAATGTTTTTCTTATCAAGCCCTATGTAAATTGAAAAATAACTGCCGTTTTTCCTTGTGGGAAACCTTGTGTTTACTTCATAAGCAAGCCCTAATTTTTCCCTTAATTCAATAAATAATCTGCTCGTCATTCTGCTGCCTAAAACCGAAGCAATAAGTTTTAATGTATAGAAATCTTTGTTATAAATATTTGGGACATCATAAGCATAAATAATAAACGCCTGGTTGAATTTCGCGGGATAAACTTTTTCATCTCTCAAAGGTAAAACATTGGTAACTGAAGGTTGAATTGCTTCCTGTGTCAGTTTTAAAGAGCCGAAACTTTTGTTTAATTTACTTTTTATTTTTGAAACATCAATATCGCTTACAACCGTTATAACAATTCCTTTGGTTGTAAATATTTTATTGTAAGTATCGATAATATCCTGTTTTGTTATTTTTTGTAATGTTTCTATTTTGCCGTAACTTGTATATGAATACGGGTTGTCTTGAGGGAAAAATTCGTTTATCATTTTGTCATAAGCCGTTTGCGTAATATTGTCTGCTCTGTTTTTTATGCTTTCAATTTGTAATATTTTTTGTTTTTCAAATTCTTGTTCGTCAAAGGCGGGGTTTGTTATTATATCGGTAAGAATTTCCAATGTTTTATCAAAATATTTTGACATACATTCAAGGTTAAAACCTGAAAAATCGTATTCAACATCAAACCCGATTGACGAACCCAAATTTTCAATATCGGTTGCAAGCGTATTAACATCTCTTTTTTTTGTTGACTGATTCATTACCGAATAAAGCAATGTTGTTACGCCTGCTTTGTCGGTATTTTCATAAGCTACCGATACAGGCGAACAAAATTTTAAAGCCGTAAGGTTTCTGCCTTCAACTTGCTTATATACTACCTTAATACCGTTTTTTAAATTAAAAGTTTCCACTTTGCTTCCCCCGAAAATAATTGATTGACAACATAACAAAACAACCGTAAGTATTAAATAAAATAATTTATTTTTCATTTTGGAAAATTACCGCCTTTGATAATTTTTGTTTTGAATAATATTTGGCCATAAATTTTTTAATATCTTCCACTTTTATTTTATCAATATATTTTACGTAATTGTCAAAATAGTCGGCATGCCCCATAAGGTGCCAAAAACCTATATTTAATGCACGGTTACCTACGGTTTGGTTTTCAAACAGCCAATTTGCTTTTATATTTATTTTTGCCTTTTCAAGTTCCTGCTTTGTAGGACCTTCTTTTGCAAATTTTTCAATTTCGGCATCTGTTTCTTTGCAAATATCTTCATATTTGTTTTTATCAAAAATTGTAAAAATATATGCGGTGCCGGTTCCTTTAAAATTTTCAAAAGCGGCTCCGATATTTAAAACAAGATTTTTTTCTTCTTTTAAAACTCTGTATAATCTTGATGATTTACCTGCACCCAAAATATCCATTGCAATTATTGCCGAAAACATATCTTTGCTTGATATATCGGGACCCAAAAAACCGGAAAGCATATAACTGTGCGATGTGTTATCCGTTCTTGTTGAAGTTACGGGTGTTTGTTTTAACGGTTCGATTATTGTCGGATCCGCGCTGAAAAATACCGGGTTTTCAAGTTGACAGAGAGTATCTTTAACTATTTGTTTTGTCTGTTCAATATCAACATCACCTGTAACGGCAACTACCATTTTATTAGGTCTGTAATTTTGATTAAAATATCTTTGAATTTCTTCTCTTTTTACATTGGCTATAATATCGGCGGTTCCGATTACACTGTTTTTATAATCACTTGTTTTGTATAAGCCCTGCAGAAAAAATTCAAAAAGTTCGGCTCTCGGGTTATCTTTGTGTCTTTGAATTTCTTCTATAACAACTTTTCTTTCTTTTTCAATTTCATCTGCCGGAAACAGCGGGTTTGAAACCGTATCGATTAACATTTTAAGTGTATCAATGTAGCCGTCTTTTTGAATGCTTACATGGTAACAAGTCATTTCGTTTGAAGTAAAAGCATTTATAAGCCCGCCCATATTTTCCACATTTCTGCTTAATAAATCGCTGGGATAATTTTTACTTCCTTTAAATAATAAATGTTCTATAAAATGCGAAAGTCCCGCCTGTTCCGGTTTTTCATTAACCGAACCTACTCCGACGAAAATATGAACCGATGTAACCGGAAGTGTTGTATCTTGTTTTATAACCAATTCTAATCCGTTAGGAAATTTCATATCCGCAACTCCTTTTTTATCTGCATATAAAAATGTTGAACACAACAAAAGTATGCAAATTATAATTTTTTTCATTTTTCTTGTCCTTCCTTACTGTTTTTTCGTGTAGAAATAAAAATATCTACTATTGAGTATGCCCAAACAGCGGCAAAACAAACATCAAAAAATAACATCATTTTTGAATTGTTATCCTGAAATTTATAATAAAAATCGCTTACCTGCTTAAACCTTTCGGCAGACGGTAGGATTAATATCGAATTAACCGTATCAGTTCCGAGTTCGGAAATAAAATTAATTCCGAGTATAATAAACAATCCAAATGCCAACGAAATAAAAAATACGGCTTTTTTCCATTGCTTTAACAATAAATGTCCCGCACCCGGTCCTAAAAGTAAAGTAATAAATGCCGCAAGAAATATTGTAAATTTTTCTTTATTCATAACCTGCTTATTATATCATTTTTTTATCTGTTTCTTACAATTCTTCGTCATATCTCAATAACTTTATAAATTGTTGCCGGTGCCGTTAAACTCTCAGCTTTCAGCCCTCATCCCTCAGCCCTCAGCTCTAAATCAAATTTGCTTTGCAAATTTTTCACAAATTTTTCACAAATGGATGTTGAAATTTTAGGAAAGAGAGTTATAATAAGAATATGGATAAGATGTTATTAGCTATTATCCGTGCTTCAAGAAAAGTCGTTGCGATTATATTAATGATATCGGTATTGTTTAATGTGATAATACCCAAGACACAGAAGATTAAAGAATATTTTGTGGCAGCAATAAACTGTGCGGTAGAAACACAAACAAACTTTTTGGATAAATATGCCGAAAGTGTGGTAAGTGTAACAAACGAGATAGCCGAGAATGTATTAAATGCATTAAATATGGCAGGCTTAGCCGGAGAAAAAATAAATAAGAAGGCAGACGGCAAGAAAAGAGAAGGTGAAGAGACAGCACCGATAAATACATCAAATGATAACGGTATAATAATAAAGAATAAAGCAAACGGTCCAACACAATTAAATTTATTAAAAGTAAAAGCAGCATGCTTAGCATATTCAAATGTTTATAATGATGCTAATTTATATGGTGATACGGGATTAGTCCGTCCGAATGAAATAACAGACACGGGAATATTATTTTTTATATTATTTGCAATATTGGTGGTAAGGATAAAAGATACAATAGCAGTATTATATAACAATAACAGAATAGCAGGAATAAACCGACTTGTTTAGAAGTAAAAAAAAACAAGTCGGTTTTCTTTTTTGCTTAAAAAAGAAAGTAAAAAAATAAAAAAACGGTAAGGGGGAAAAAATGAAAGTAGTAAAAAAATTAAAGAAGGTAGTAGTAAAAGCAGTAGCAATGTCGGTATCGTTATGTTTGGTTTTAGCGATAGTAAATATACCGGCATATTCCGCAATAACAATCAATTCTACAAAAACCGGTGACGGGTATGCATTACAACCGGCATACGTAACACCTTCACAGGCAGCAAAACAGGTGTTGCAAGCAGCAGCATCACAAAGTATTGACGATAAGATAATTGAAAAATACGGTGAAACCGCAATGTTGGATTTGACATGTCTTTCCAATGTTTTAGGAGTAGATAAAAGCAAACTGTTTAATGTATTTGTAAAAACAGGTGTAACAAGTGCTCAGATAACAGAAATATTTGAACGTGCTACTTTTGCAAGAAAACATATAGATGAATTATTACAAGATAAAACGATAAGCTCGGTAGCCAGGACATGGTTAACGGAAGCAAAAAAAGTATTAAATAATGTTCTTTTGGATACCAACCAAGAATCTAAAGTAAAAGTAGCTGCAATTAAAGAAGCGGAAAATGCAACATACAGGATACAAAAAACAAAAGCGGATATAGATGTATTAAGAGAAGAGTCAGCTAAAGGAAAAGTGTTTTCTTCACTTTATGATATTGTAAAATCGGCAAAAACGAATTATCAAGAAAAAGGTGTAAACTTAATAAAAGCAATTTCTAAAAAATATAATTTAGATGAAACTACGGTTTATGATAAATTTGCAAATAACAAAGTTACAAATGAGCAAATGAATATTGTTTCAAGTATTCTTTTAAAAGATTTAACAAACAACAATGATATTTTTAGGTGGCAGTGGGGGCAAGACTATAAAAATGTAGAAAAAGCATTATCGGAAATACAAGAATTAACAAAACCTTATAAACAAAATTTAGATAAAACTAAAGCTTTAATAAACACTCTTTTAAAAAATGCAAATACAAGCAGTTTAGCAAAGACATGGTTAAAAGCAGCTCAGAAGGTAGTAGACGGAATAGTAACCGGAAACCAAACAGATGCAGAAAAAACAACAGCATTAACTAAGGCATTAAAATCGATACAGAATATTTCAAACAGCAAAGCAACAATAGCAAGTTTGGAAAAAGAATCTGGTGCAACAAGTGTATTCAGCGGGCTTCAAGCCAGTGTATTAAATAAGAGTAATGAATATAAAATTTATAAGAATGCAAAAGATATTAAAAACACGATAAGCGGAATGTTATCTAAGGTAGGTGAATTAGCAAAAAGTTGGTTAAAAGCAGCACAGAAGATAGTTGATGAAATAGTAAACGGAACTAAAACAGATGCCGAAAAAGTATCATTATTAACTAAGGCATTAAAATCGATAAAAAATATATTAAGTAAAAATGCAACAATAGCAAGTTTGGAAAAAGAATCCGGTTCAACAAGCGTATTCAGTGGGCTTCAAAGCAGTGTATTAAATAAGAGCAATGAATACAAAGTATATAAGAATGCAAAAGATATTAAAACATTAATAAGCAGCTTATCCTCGGCAGAAGGGACAAGCGCTTTAGCCAAAACATGGTTAAAAGAAGCCCAAAAAGTAGCAGACGGAATACAAAACGGAACTAAAACAGATGCCGAAAAAGTATCATTATTAACTAAGGCATTAAAATCAATAAAGAATATTTCAAACAG
>NZ_CACWEU010000110.1:0-2316 GCF_902760015.1 Candidatus Ruminimicrobium bovinum | reverse complement strand
TTAACGAAGATAAAAATTTTATTTTGTCACCGTGCAACGGAACGGTTATGGATGTTATTGAAAATGAAAACGGACAAACCGAGGTTAGAGTTTTTATGTCGGTATTTAATGTTCATTTGCAAAGGGCATCAATTTCAGGCACAGTAAAATCGGTTGAACATAAACCGGGTAAATTTTTAAAAGCACATTTACCGGAAGCTTATATTGAAAACGAACAAAATATTATAACTATAGAAAATGAAAACGGAACATTTATTATAAAACAAATTGCGGGTATTCTTGCAAGAAGATGTGTTGCTTGGGTAAAGCCCGGCGATGTTATAAAGCAGGGTGATAAAATAGGTGTTATTAAATTTAGTTCTCAGGTAGATTTACTTATGCCTAAAGGTTATGATGTTCGTGTAAAAGTCGGGGATAAAGTAACATCTGGGCTTAGTATATTTGCAGTGATAAAATAAAATTGCAAAGCAATTTTATTTTGGTTTATAGTTTGAGAATATAACCTGATAAACTAAAAATTTGTTTTACAAATTTTACATTGGAGTTTAAAATGCCTTCTTTAAGAAAAGGTTTATATGTTTTACCGAGTTTATTTACGGCAGGAAATTTAGCATCGGGTTTTTTGTCGGTAATATATGCCATAAACGGAAATATAAATGCTGCCGCATGGTTTATAATTCTTGCCATTTTATTTGATATGAGTGACGGCAGGGTTGCAAGGATTACCAAAACGATGAGTAAATTCGGTATGGAATTTGATTCTTTATGCGATTTGGTTTCTTTCGGTGTTGCACCTGCGGTTTTAATGTATCAATTGGTTTTAAATACAATGGCAAATGCAGGTATTGCAATTGCGGTTATTTTTGTTGTTGCAAGTGCTACACGGCTTGCAAAATTTAATGTAAAAGCAATGGAACCGCAAGATAAAACAAAATCAAAAAGTGATACTTTCTCAGGGCTTCCTACTCCTGCATCGGCAGGGCTTATTGCTTCTTTTGTTTTAAGTTACGAAATATTCGACGGAACTGTATTAAATTTTAAAACAATTCCTTTGCTTATGAAAAAAATGCCGTTTTTCTTTAATGCAATGCCTGTTATAATGTTGTTGCTTGCTTTTTTAATGGTATCTACCGTTCCTTACGGGGCATTTAAACATATTAAATGGACAAGACCGAAATCCATACAGGTATTTTTCTTGGCAATAGTTTTTATAGCGCTTATTTGCGCTTATCCTCAAAATACCATTTTTATAATTTTCTTACTTTATGTTTTGTCGGGTTTTGTTGTATTGCTTGTAAGGGGGCATAAAATAAGAAAAGCATTATCAAAATTTAAAAAAAAGGAAATAAATAATGATTAAAAAGAATAAAAAAGATACGGTAGTTTTTTTTGATACGACATTAAGAGACGGGGAACAATCACCGGGTGCAAGTTTAACTTTTCAGGAAAAGCTGCTTGTTGCACAGCAACTTGCCGCTATGAATGTAGATATTATAGAAGCCGGTTTTCCCGTATCAAGCCAAGGGGATTTCGAATCCGTAAAATCCATTGCACAGCAGGTTAAAGGTCCCGTTATTTGCGGGCTTTCAAGAGCAAATACAAAAGATATTACTACTTGCTGGAATGCAATAAAATATTCAAAAAAGCCGAGAATTCATACATTTATTGCAACGTCGGATTTGCATATAGAAAAAAAATTACAAAAAACAAGACAACAGGTTTTTGATATGGCTGTTGCCGCCGTTAAGCTTGCAAAAGGTTTTTGTGACGATGTGGAATTTTCCGCAGAAGATGCAAGCAGAAGCGATATAGATTATTTATGTTCAATTGTTGAAGCCGTTATTGATGCGGGTGCAACAACGGTAAATATTCCCGATACGGTAGGTTATGCAATACCGTCTGAGTTCGGTAAACTTATTGCAACGATAAAACAAAGAGTAAAAAATATAGATAAAGCCGTTATAAGCGTTCATTGTCATAACGATTTGGGGTTGGGTGTTGCAAATTCTTTGGCTGCAATAGAAAACGGTGCAAGGCAAATTGAATGTACCGTAAACGGTATAGGTGAACGTGCAGGTAATGCCGCAATAGAAGAAATTGTAATGGCAATAAAAACAAAACCTTTATTTTATCCCGTTAATTACAATATAAAAACAAAAGAAATATATAAATCAAGCAAATTGGTTTCAAATTTAACCGGAATTACGGTTCAACCGAATAAAGCTATTGTCGGTATAAATGCTTTTGCACATGAATCGGGTATTCATCAGGACGGAATGTTAAAAGATAAAAGAACTTACGAAATTATGTCTCCGC
>NZ_CACWEU010000109.1:0-3687 GCF_902760015.1 Candidatus Ruminimicrobium bovinum | reverse complement strand
TTATCAACTCTTTGATTTCTTATAACAGTCAAAACCTGATTAACTTTTCTAGGAGCATATCTTACAAATCTTGCTATATCTTTTGCTTCCATCTTTTTTGTCCTTTGCCTTTTTTTATTCGTCTCTGTTTTTCAAACTCATCATTATGTTAATGATGTTTCCTGCTTTGTCATCCCACCGTGACCTTTAAAAATTCTGGTAGGAGCAAATTCACCGAGCTTATGCCCGACCATCTGTTCCGATATAAATACCGGTAAAAACTTTTTGCCGTTATGTATTGCCAATGTATGACCGACAAAATCCGGAGTAATAACACTGGCTCTTGCCCAAGTTTTTACTATTTTTTTGTCGCCCGTTTCATTGAATTTTTGTATTTTCTTCAATAATTTTGCATCTACATAAGGACCTTTTTTTACTGACCTGCTCATTGAGTCTCCTCCGACTTGGCTGTCCTAAAAATTATTTTTTCGCTTTATTTCTGTGACTTACAATCATCCAATCCGAGACTTTTTTAGCTCTCGTTTTGAAACCCTTTGCCGGCTGATTCCACGGACTTCTCGGTTGGTTATCACCTTTAGACCTTCCTCTTCCGCCACCGTGAGGATGGTCAACCGCGTTCATGGCAGTTCCGCGCACATGAGGTTTCTTTCCAAAATGACGATGTCTGCCGGCCGAACCTATTGACATATTTTCATGGTCAATATTTCCGACTTGCCCCACCGTCGCATAACACCTAACTAAAACTAATCTTATTTCACCGGAAGGCATTCTTACATGTGCATACTCATCTTCTTTTGCGAGTAACTGCGCGGAAGATCCTGCTGCACGGACAAGTTGTCCGCCTTTACCGGGAACCAGTTCCAAGTTATGTATAAACGTACCTACGGGAATACTTGATAAAGGAAGAGCATTACCGTCTTTTATCTCGGCATTCGGACCGGACATAACTTCATCCCCAACCTTTAAACCCTTAGGCTGTATTATGTATCTTTTTTCTCCGTCGGCATATTGCAACAAAGCAATTCTGCAAGAACGGTTCGGGTCGTATTCTATTGAAACAACCTTTGCGGAAACATCAATTTTATTTCTTTTAAAATCTATTATTCTGTAATATCTTTTATGTTCCCCGCCTCTGAACCTAACCATCACCTGACCCGTATTATTTCTTCCGCCGGTTTTTTTTGCCGGCATAATTAACGATTTTTCAGGTTTATTTGTCGTAATTTCAGAAAAATCTTCTACCGTAATAAACCTTCTTACCGGTGTATACGGTTTAAATGTTTTAATTGGCATAACTGACTTCCTAATTTATCGGGCGCCAAACATAACACCCATAGTTACTTCTTAAAAGCTACTTTCCGTTTAAGCTTCTTCGACCGTTATTTCTTGTCCTTCTTTTAATTTTATTATTGCCTTTTTCCAATCGCTTTTAAAACCTTCGCTTCTGCCCATTCTTTTTGCTTTACCTGCATAATTTGCGGTATGAACATCAACTACTTTAACATTAAACATCGTTTCAACAGCTTGTTTAATTTGATGTTTATTTGCATCTTTATCTACAACAAAAGTATACTTGTTTTCTTTATCTTTTAATACTGACGACTTTTCGGTAACAAGTGGTTTTTTAATAATATTTCTTATATTCATTGTTTTTCTCTCTTAAGCTTGCTTTTCTTTTATGCTGTCAATTGCTTCAGGGGTTGTAACAATTTTATCTGCCCACAAAACCTGATAAGCATTAAGATTTTTAATGTATTCTACAACTACATTTTTTATATTTTTAGCAGCTATTTTTATATTATCGTCTTTTTTAGGTAATGCTATTATAACTTTTCGTCCGTCAACTTTTAAATTTTTTAAAAGCTCAACAACTTTTTTTGTTTTAGCTTCATCGATTTTTATCAAATCAACCAAAACCAAATTATTATCTTGTGCCAAAGCCGAATATGCCATATTCAAAGCAATTTTTCTTTTTTGTTTGGACATTTTTTGATAATAATCTCTGGGTTGAGGTCCGAAAACAATACCGCCCTTTCTCCAAAGAGGCGAATTTTTTTGTCCTGCTCTTGCATTACCGGTTCCTTTCTGTTTCCAAGGTTTTGCACCTGAAAAAGAAACCTCTCCTCTTGTTTTTGTCGCATGTGTTCCGCTTCTTAAATTTGCGAGGTAACCTGTTGTTACTTCGTGCAGAAGTGCTGTTTTAACTTCCGTATTAAAAAAACCCGGAAGTTCGTATCTGCCTTTTTCTTTTCCTTCAACATTATAGACTATTGTATCCATTATCTTCTTGTCCTATTTTATTTTTTTCCTTTCTTCTTTTCTTCCTTCTTAGCTTCAACTACGGGAACGGGAACTTTTTTTACCGTATTATTAATAACAAGTATTCCCTTCTTTACGGAAGGAACGGCCCCTCTTAAAAGAAGAACATTTTTTTCCGCATCAACACTTACGACAAGTAATTTTTGTATTGTAACATATTCTTGTCCCAAATGTCCAGACATTCTCATGCCTTTTAATACTCTTTGAGGACCTTGTCCGCCCGAAGAACCTCTTGCTCTTGTTCTGTCGGATGCTCCTCTTGTTTCCGATTGTCTTCCAAAGTTGTGTCTTTTTATAACACCGGCAAATCCTTTACCTTTGGAAATACCGCAAACATCAACATAATCCCCGGCTTTAAAAATATCGGCTTTTATTTCTTTACCGATTTCTATACCTGTAAGGTCATCAAGCCGTATTTCTTTTAAAACTTTTTTAGGGGCTATATTATTTTTCTTTAAATGCCCGAGTTCCGCTTTGGTAAGTTTCTTTTCTTCGGTATCACCAAAACCCAACTGAACAGCATTATAACCGTCATTATCAACGGTTTTGATTGCCGTAACAACACAAGGACCAGCTTCTATTACGGTAACCGGCACAAGTTTGCCTTTTTCATCAAAAACCTGTGTCATTCCTACTTTTGAACCAATTATTGACTTTAACATATTTTCTCTCTACTTTATTAATTTAGTTTATTTTTAGCTGAGTCAGAAAATGCTATGCATTTCCTTAGCTGAGCCGGGAACTTCGTTCCCTCAGCTGAGTAGCTGAGATGTTTTCAGTATCCTTCTGATTAATTCTCAACAGATTGCGGACACAGCCCGCAATAACAAATTAAATAAACTCTCAGCTCTAAGCTCTAAACTCTCAGCCAATGTAATTTTTGCTAAAGCAAAATTACATTTTTATTTCAATATCTACTCCGGCAGGAAGATCCAATTTCATAAGTTCTTCCACCGTTGAACCGGAAGACTCACAGATATCAACCAATCTTTTGTGAACTCTCAATTCAAATTGTTCTCTCGATTTTTTATCGGTATGAACAGATCTGTTAACGGTATATTTTTTTACGTTTGTAGGTAATAAAATAGGACCCGTTATTGCTGCACCTGTTCTCCTTGCTGTTTCAATGATTTTCTTTAAAGAATCATCCAACATTTTACAATCGTAAGAACGAAGTTTTATTCTCAATCTTTGTGTTTGACTTTTTTCGTTTGGCATATTTTTTTCCTATCAATTATTTATTATTCAACAATTTTTGTAACAACGCCGGAACCTACTGTTCTTCCGCCTTCTCTTATTGCAAACCTTAATTGTTCATCCATTGCTACCGGCATTATCAATTCCACATCCATCTCTACATTGTCTCCC
>NZ_CACWEU010000108.1:0-2116 GCF_902760015.1 Candidatus Ruminimicrobium bovinum | reverse complement strand
GATGTTGAAAGGTTCAGAAATGAAAAAGATGAAGAAATGACAAAACAGGGTATGTGGGTTTGTTATACCAAAACCTCAGATTTAAAACCTTTGAAAGCGGTAAACAATAAACATAAACAAGAAATTTTGAAATTATATTATGATAAGCACCATAAAAATTTTGAAATACTTGTTGAAGAATCTTTAAAAGACAATGACAGTTGTTTAATAATAGATGCCCATTCTTTTCCGTCAGTATCTTTGCCGTATGAACTTCATTCACAAGGCTCACGACCTGATATTTGTATTGGGACAGACAGTTTTCACACCCCTCAAAAAATTGCAGACTACTTATATGAGGCTTTTTCTGATTTAGGATATAATGTTGGGATAAATAACCCATTTTGCGGCACTATTGTTCCTTTAAAATTCTATGGTAAAGAGAAAAAAGTACATTCAATTATGCTTGAAATAAATCGTTCACTATATATGAATGAAAAAACAGGACAAAAAAACAATAATTTTCAACGAATAAAAAAAGATATTGAAAAAATAATATTACTATGTCCGTTTCTGCAATTAACTTAATTTATGATATTATTGAATTGAGGTGAATATCATGAATGAAAAAGTAAAAAATATTTTAAAAATAGCAGGAATTTATTATTTTGTAAGTTTTATAATAGTATATTTGTTTGATTTATTTAATAATAATTTTGCAATTACAACTGTTTTTACAAATATTTGGCAAAATTTATTGTTTCCTATGGTTGCCGCAGGGCTATTTGTTATTATCTTTTCTCCGGCAATTTTAGTTTTATACTTTATTTTCAAAAAAATTAAAAATACCAAAATTAGAATTGTTTTAACTGCCTTTTTAATACCTTTCACAAATATGGTTTATTATTTAATAGAGAATGTTTTATTTAGGGGTGATACCATAATTTCACTTGTTATTGGAGCATATTCATTATTCGTAATTTTACCTTTGAGCTTTATTTCGACAGTATTTATTCCTAAAAAATGGTTACCGATAAAATGGCAGACATTGATAACTGTTATATTAATGGAAATTTTTGGCTGGCTTCTTATTATGTTTTTAGGATTTTTATCATCAATTGAAGATAAATATATTACAAGTAAACTTGAAGCAAAAGACTTAGAAAAATACGAAATTATTATACAAGACCTTGAGAATTATAAAACAAAAAACGGAGTTTATCCAAAAACAGTTGAAGATAGTGTCAAAAAGTTTGAAAGTTTCTATTATACACCGATAAACTCTGATAAAGATTATATTATAACGGTTTATAATCTTTATACAAAAAAGTTTAATTATTGTACCTCAACTGAGCCAGAGGGTTGCCACCCCGAATCAAAAGGCTACGCTGATTATGAACAATTCGGTAAATGGATAAAAGATATTGAAAAAGATTAAAAAGGATGTATAAATATGCCTGAAAACAAAACTTACGACACTATTGAATTAAAAGTTGAGCCGGCAGGAACAATAGAAAAACCTTGGCCGGATTGTGACCGTTGCATTATCTTAATAAATGGTAAAGATATTTTAGACATTGTTAAAGATGCCGAACTGCCACATTTTAAAAATGAACCCGATTTATCTGAAGATGGAGCAGGTGATTATATTCATATGATGCCAACAGAATTATACGAAGATTTAATTGAAGCAGAAAAATCAAATGGGGAAGAAATTGCACACGTTTTGTGTTGTACTTGTGATGAGGTGGGATGTTCTTCAGCAAGAATAAGAGTATTTAAAACAGATGACAGCATTATTTGGAATGACTTTAGGACAATTCGAGATTGGGATTTTGGACTGTCTTATGAATTTGAAATAAACCAATACAGAGAATTTTTAAATCAAGTAAAAAAATATGCCATTAAATTGGAACAACTTAAAAATAAAAAATAGAATTTTAGAGATAATTATGAAATTAAAAACTAATATGGGTTTGAGGCTGAAATCGAAATAATATATTTCAATTACATTTTAATTTGGCTTCCCCGGAAAGTCGGAAGTATTTACAAAGCAATAAATATGTGAGTTATAAAACTTCGTTTTGTTGTGATTCTCATCCATTTACTGAATACTAAAAAAACAGGGACAAACCCT
>NZ_CACWEU010000107.1:0-2809 GCF_902760015.1 Candidatus Ruminimicrobium bovinum | reverse complement strand
AACAACAATATCTTATTTTACATTTTCATAACACGAACTCTTCAAATTTTTGTATTACAAAAATCTTCTATTTGCTTTATACATACTTCTCTAATATTTTCTTTATTTTTATATGCTTTTGTCCATTGGCAAATTTTGTCCAGTGCGATATTAATCGTCCATCTTGGTGTCCAATTTAGTTCTTTTTTTGCTTTTGAAATATCTAATTTTAAGTAATGTGCTTCATGCGGTTGTTTTGTTTTATCTATCATATATTTTATATTACTGAAATTTTCAGATAATTGTTTTACTATTTCTTCAACTGTTTTTATATCTTTTTTATCGGGACCAAAATTCCAGCCTTGAGCAAATTCTTTTTTCCCTTGCAATAATTTAGCTCCCAACAATAAATATGCACTTAACGGTTCCAATACATGTTGCCATGGCCTAATTGCTTTCGGATTTCTTATTACTAAATTTTTTCCGGACAATATTGCTCTAATAAAGTCCGGTATCAATCTGTCTTTGGCAAAATCACCGCCACCGATAACATTTCCCGCTCTTACCGAAGCTATTAATGTATTATGTGTTTTTTTATAATCATCTAAATTAAAAAAAGAATTTCTATATGAAGATATTACTATTTCACAACATGCCTTTGATGCACTATACGGATCATATCCTCCTAACGAATCTTCTTCTTTAAATGCTTTTCCCGTTTCATTATTTAAGTAAACTTTATCGGTCGTTATGGCAACGACAGCTTTAACAAATTTGTTCTTTTTTAAAGATTCAAAAACATTTGCCGTTCCTATAACATTTGACTGATATGTATCTAAAGTTTCTTTATAAGATAATCTTACTAACGGTTGTGCCGCTAAATGAAAAATTATTTCAGGTTTATATTTCTTTATTACGGAATTTAATCTGTTAAAATCTTTGATATCTGCTCTGATATCTGTACATTTTGGTTTTACTAATTCAAACAAAGACGGTTTTGTCGGAATATCAATAGAATATCCGATAACTTTTGCACCCAACATTTCAAGCCACAAACAAAGCCATGTTCCCTTAAACCCGGTGTGCCCGGTAACCAAAACTGTTTTTCCCGAAAAAAGTTTTAGAGCCGGTATAGATGTATATATGGATTGATGTATGGACAAAACAACATTATTATTTTTCTTTTTCATATTTAACCTGTTTATTCCTCAAAATATTTATTCTTTTATTAAGAGTGTTTATATCATTTAAAGCACTATCTATAGCTATATTTTTTTAATATTCTAATTCAAAGCAAACATATATCATTGTTGCTACTTCATAGAGAAACCTATGCTATGTTTAATGAATGAGCAAAATTTGTTGTTACCACACTTTCCATGGAGCTTGCTTTTTTTGCCACAAATCATTTAAGTAGTTTTTATCCCTTAAAGTGTCCATCGGTTGCCAAAAACCGGTATGTTTATAAGCATTTAACTGTTTATCTTTTGCTAAATTTTCTAACGGTTCTCTTTCAAAACTTATTAAATCGTTATTTTCTTCTATATAATTAAAAATTTCCGAATTACAAACAAAAAAACCACCGTTAACCCAAGATTCTTTTGGTTTTTCTATAAAAGAAGTTATTGTATTATCGCTGTTTATTTCTAAAGCTCCAAATTTTCCGGACGGTTGAACGGCAGTTAAAGTAATATATTTTTTAGAATTATTATGATGTTTTATGAGTTCATTAATATTTACATTTGAAACACCGTCTCCATAAGTTAACATAAATTGTTCTTTACCGATATATTCTTGAGCTTTTTTTATTCTTGAACCTGTTAATGTATCTTTACCTGTATATAAAACCGTAACTTTCCATGGTTCTGTTCTTGTTTTATGAATTTCCAATGTGTTTGTTGACATATCAATCGTAATATCAGAATATCTGTTATAATAATTTATAAAATAATCTTTTATTAAATGAGATTTATATCCTGAAAGAATAACAAAATCATTAAATCCATAAACCGAATATATTTTCATTATGTGCCATAAAATAGGTTTACCACCGATTTCAACCAATGGTTTTGGAATTAAATTTGTTTCTTCCGATAATCTTGTTCCAAGTCCGCCTGCCAAAATAACGACTTTCATTTTAACCTCAAATATTTAAATTTATTTTTTATGATTTTATCAAATTTTTATATATAAATATAGCTGATTGCCTTATATTATTTTTACAAACAACGAAATAAATGGTCTTAGTATTTTATAATACCACTGCTTTTTATACCATTTATCGTAGTATAATAAAAAAGAATTATAGAAATGTTTAGATATTTTTTTCTTTATTGTTTTATCGTTACTTTTCAAACCGGATTTATATTTATGATGTATTATTTCAACAGTAGGGTTATATATTATTTTTAATCCTAATTCCCTTATTTTTCTGCATAAATCCATATCTTCCGAGTACATAAAAAATCTTTCATCAAAAAAATCTGTTTTTTTTAAATACTCTAATTTTGTTATCATACATGCACCGCTAACGGCATCTACCTGATGTATGGTTGATAAATCTTTGTTTAATAAATGATATTGTGTAAAAAATTTTATTTTTGGGAAAAGTTTTTCAAAACCTACAAAATATAAAGCACAATCAAATAACGACGATTCTCCTCTATGACAGGCCTTGTCTATTTTCCCGTCGGATAAAACTAATTTTGGAGTTATCATACCGATACTTTCATCTGTTTCTAAAGCATCTGTTAAAGTGTCAAGAGTTTTTGTTTTTTCCGTAAGTTCCGTATCGGAATTTAGTAACATTATATAATCCGCACTTGATTTT
>NZ_CACWEU010000106.1:0-3509 GCF_902760015.1 Candidatus Ruminimicrobium bovinum | reverse complement strand
TAAAGAAGATAGGGAAAACCGATGCAGATATCGAACAAATGATGCAACCTGATTTAATTGTTAACGGTAAAGAAAAAGATGGTATAGGGAAATATGATCAACTTGAAGGTGCTTTAGGTGCATCCGTATTAAATTTCAATCTTAATTTAGAAAAATTAAGAAAAGAAAACAAAAATTTAGATGATTGGATGAATGCACGGTTAGGTAAAAATCAACCGTTAGTTCAAGTTGTTATGGCAAGCAAACAGGACAGAGAAGAGGTATTTACTCCTATAAAGAAAGCTTTTGATTTTTGGAAACAAGCTACAAATTGGGTTGTTGTTAACGGTAATAATTGGTTGACTAAATCTCCTAAAGGGCATGGAACAGTTAATGTTTCAGTTAAAAATAGTAAAGGGCAAGCTAAACAAAATTATAAAGATGTTTCTTATTTTATGGATAACTGGACAAATGATGATATAAGTGAACTTGATAAGTTAAGTGTTGATGGGTATAATGTAAAACTTCAAAATCTTAAACTTGATGGTGAAGTTATAATTGAAAATGAAACCGGTGAAGATTTTGTTATTTCAAAAATTGAAGATTTGGCATCTGAAAACATTTCAATAGAAGCTATTTCAAAAAAATATGGTATAAAAAATGTTACATTAAAAGATTTTGAATATGATAGAAATAGTAATAGTTTAAGAAGAACCGGAGAAGAAAAAAATTATTTAGTGCTTAAAGATGTAAAAATAATTAAAAAATCAGACGGTAGTGTTGCAATAGAAAATTTAAATAAAGGATATACTGAAACTGTTAATGCCGCAACGGCACAAACAACAGGAACAGTTAAATCTTTAAATGATTTATTACAAAGATTGGCTGTTAATGCATATTCGTTATTTAAAGAAAAACCTGAAATTGTTGCAGTAGTTGATGAAAAAGACATAAAAACAATAGAAGAAGCAAAACAATTGGCAAAACAGGGTATAAAAGTTAACTTAATATTGGTTGAAAATAAACAAAATGTCGTAAATGAAACTGGAGCAATAGCAACCGATTCAGAAGGTAATCTTTCATTTGAGCTTATAGATAATACTGTTAATAATTTAAATATATACTCTTATGAATCCGTAGACGGACAAGCCGTAAATGTTGTGGATAATGTTTTGGAAAAAATGGGAAATATAAATAAAGCTAAGAAAATTTTATATGTTTCTTCAGAACTTGTTCAACAAGGGCAAAACAGAACTGCTTTAAATTCTGCAGTTATGGATAACACAATCCTTACTTATTCACAATCAAGTATATCTGAAGCTGTTGTTCAAGGTATAGTTGCATACAAAAATAAAGATAAAGCATTAAATACTGTTATCGGATCCAATAGCATGATTGCAAGTTATGACGTTAATGAAGAGATAAACTATGAAGTAGAAATTGCAAATTTGAACAGCCAAAAAATATCAAGAGTAATGATAAAAGTAAACAATGAAAATGATATTGAGAATGCAAAAGAAAAAGCTAAAGAATTCAGTTTAAATGAAAATGGAATAGCTGATGTAATAGTAGTTCTTGATAATAACGGAACTTATGAAATTGTATCGGAAAATGAAAAAAGTGAAGTTGTAAATTATGAAACTGCAAGAAAAATGATTAATGATAGAAAAGATACGAAAGGTGTTATTGTGTACATCGGTAGCCAAGAACAAGATAATTTAATATTGACGGCTGATGATATGAAGAGTTTAATTGATAACGGTGCGGTATTAGCATTTGATTCCGATGTATTGAATTATATGGATGCCGAAAATACAAAAGACAATGGAATAACATTATTAGGCGTGATAAAGGCTATATTTACACAAAGCAGTCCGGAAGCTAAGAGAAACAGAGCAATAGAAAAAGGTAGGAACCTTGTAAAAGAAAAAGGAACCGTAAGCAAAGAAGATATTGAAAAGTTAAAATCAGAAGTAAAAAGCGATGAAGAAAAAGAATGTATAGAATTAGGTGTACTTCAAGCTTCGGAATTACAAAAAATAGATGCTGATTTATTAAAAGATTTAAATGACAGAGCAGACATTGCAAATGAATTACTTACAATGTTGGGAGAATATAGAAAATTAGCAGGTAAGAGTTTTAAAATGGGAGATGGTGAATCCAAAATAAACGGAAAAGAAAATATTAATACCGTATTAAACAATTTGAGACAAGAATATAAATCTGCAACAACTGATGAAGCTAAAGTCGCGGCTATTTCCGGAATAATTCAAATATTATTGACTGACAGGTTAGCATCTATCAACGATATTGAAAATTTAACCGATAATATGGATATAAAGAGTATTTCCGCTTTATTATCTGCCGCATAGAAAATATTTGAGTTTATCGGAAAATACAAGTTCTTTTAATGTATAAGTTTATCAGAATATAGGGTTATAGGTTGTTTCAGCAGTTTTTAACTTATAACCTCATAACCCTATAATCCTGTAACCTAAAAATTTGTGAAGCAAATTTTAAGTTGCTTTTTCTTTAAAGATTTGTTATTGTAATGTAGTTTGCAGTTGTCGTTTAAACTTTAAGCTTTCAGCTCTCAGCTATAAGCTAAAAATTTGCGAAGCAAATTTTTTAATTGCCCGATGGTGTAATTGGTAACACATCTGTCTCTGGAACAGAATAGTCCTGGTTCGAGCCCAGGTCGGGCAGTTTTTTAAACAATAAAATATCTGTAAATTCATCTCATTTTAATTTTTATAATAATATAAAAATGAACAAACTAAAAAAATTATCAACAACAATGTATAATATAAAATGTAGAATGTATAATATCGGCAAAAAGTTGCTCCGCAAATTTTTTATCGTTTGTCGTTTAACCCGTAACCCCATAATCCTATCACCCTATAACCTAAAAAAAATGCTCTGCATTTTACCGTCGTTTAAGCCGTTATGCCTCCATTCCTCCATGCATCTATACATCAAAAAAATGCTCTGCATTTTTTTAGCCGTTTGTTTTTTTATATCATCGGTTTGTTCAAATATAGCCGCTTCCGTTTCCGCTCCGGTTCCTGCATTAAATTTTAATCAACAAATTGCTGATGACTTTGGCTTAACTTATAATTACGGTAAAATAACAAAAGCACACTTTGCAGGAACCGACAGAGTAATAATAAATATACAGGATTTACATTGTCACCCGCAAGTTCAAAAAAATATCAGCAATATAATAGAAATATTTGATAAAAAATACGGAGTAACAAATATATATTTGGAAGGTGCTTACGATAACATAAGCACAAAATGGTTAACACAAAATTTAAACGATAAAAATAAAACGGAAATTCTTGATAATGTCCTAAAAACAGGTAAGCTTACGGGAGCGGAATATTTTAGTGCAATATCGGGTAAAGCAGAAATAATAAAAGGTTTGGAAAAGAAAATCCCGTATTTGGATAATTTAAAAAGGTTCGGCGATATATTGGAAAAACAAGACGAGATAGCTCAAATATTAAAAGCCGTAGAAAAATTTACAC
>NZ_CACWEU010000105.1:0-9321 GCF_902760015.1 Candidatus Ruminimicrobium bovinum | reverse complement strand
TCGTTTTTATAAGTTATATATCTTTGCTTTTTATTTTCTTTTTTATTATCCATTGTTTTTTCTCTTAACAGGCGATATTTTTATAATGCGGTATATTTTACCAAATTAAAATATAAAAATACGAGACATTCTGTTGTTGAAAAAATTATAGAGAAAATACAATATAAACAACATATTGCATTTTAAATTCTTTTTATATATACTATTTATGAAAATTTAAAGTATTACTTTAAATTTTCATATAGTAGCATTAAAAGAGGTAATAATGTATAAAGAGCGAACCATATCAAAAATAATAAAAAGAGCATCCTCAAAATTTAAAACCATTTTATTAACAGGAGCAAGGCAAGTCGGAAAAACAACTTGTTTGGCGCAAATAAAAGAAAAAAACAGACAATATATAACTTTTGATGATCCGATGGATATGGCTTTTGCCAAAGAACAACCAAAAGCATTTTTTGAAAATAATAAAACTCCGCTGTTATTAGATGAAATTCAATATGTTCCCGAATTATTTCGTTATATAAAAATGGTAGTTGATGTTAATAATTCCAAAGGACAAATATGGTTAACCGGCTCTCAACAATTTAACTTAATGAAAAATGTTACCGAAAGTTTGGCAGGCAGGGTAGCTATATTTAATATTTTAGGATTTTCTGTTTATGAATTATTTAACAAAGCCGATAAACAAAAACCTTTTTTGCCAAAACAAAAAGTATTGCCTATATTAAAAACATTTAACACAAAAGAAACATTTAATATAATTTGGAAAGGTTTTTTTCCAGAAATTTGTTCCATAAAAAATTCGAATTATATTGATTGGAAAACATTTTATTCATCTTATGTTAAAACTTATATTGAACGAGATGTTTCACAGTTGATAAATGTTTCAAACAAATTAACTTTTATTCAGTTTTTAAAAGTAATTGCTTCAAGAACCGCACAAGAATTAAATTTAAGCGATATTTCAAGACTTGTAGGTATAACATCCGTTACGGCGAAATCATGGTTATCCATATTACAAACATCCGGCATTATTTATTTATTGCAACCCTATTATAAAAACATATCAAAAAGAATACTAAAAAGCCCTAAAATATATTTCACGGATACGGGCTTATGTTGTTATTTATTAGGATTAAACAGTCCGGAAATATTATACAACACGCTTATGAGCGGACATATATTTGAAACATTTGTTGTTATGGAAATAATTAAATCTTATATTCACAACGGAGAAACTCCGGAATTTTATTTTTATAGAGATTCCAATCAAGTAGAAATTGACTTGCTTATTTATACAAATGGTTATTTATATCCGGTAGAAATAAAACAAACAAGTAATCCTATAAAAGAAGATATTAATAATTTTAGAATACTGAATAATTTGAAAGAAAAAATAGGATATGGCAGTTTAATATGTTTAACCGACAAACCAAGAGCTTTAACGAGTATGGCAAATGCCATTTCCATTTGGAACATATAATAATTTTAGGTTATAGGGTTATTGGTTTACAGGTTTGTCGTTCAAGATATTAAAATTTTGTGTCGGAATAAAATTTATTTATTTGCTAAAACGGTAAGCCAATGCTTTTGGATGTTATGGTCAAGAATAATATTTATAAAACCCGCCTGTTTTAAATAATCAATTAATTCCTGTTGCGAGTAAAGTTTTAGCCCGTCTATAAGTTGTTCATACTTTTTTTCGCGTTCGCTTACTCCGTCAAATTCATTGACTATCATAAATGTTCCGCCGGTTTTTAATATTCTGAAAACTTCTTTAAAACTTGTTAAAGGGCCGGGCCAAAAATAAATAGTTTCAAATGCGGTTATAATATCAAATGTTTCATTTTCAAAAGGCATTTTTGAAACATCACCCTGAACGATACTGCAAATACCTTTTTTAATTTCTTTATCATTAACTTTTTGGGATTCTTTAACCGATACTTTTGAATAATCAAAACCCGTTACTTTTGCATTTGGAAATAACTTTATTAATTTTGCAACATTTATTCCGCCGCCGCAACCTAAATCGGCAATTTGTAACGGATTAATATTTTTTAAATGAGCAAGTCCCCAGTCGGAAAGGTTGGCATGTCCTTTGTTCATTCTGTTTATCATTAATTTACCTAAAAAACCTTTAGGTTTTCTTGTATTGGCAAAAAACATTTTTTTTAACATAAATTTGCTCCCGAAAAAATAATGAATACAAAATCCGGCTTGAGATAAAATATTATGCGCAAGATAATATTTGCTTTATTATATCCGTGTCAGGTTCGGAAATTTCGTTATTTTTATTTTGTTTGTCTTTAAATAAAGCGGACAAAAGAATTGAACTTGCAGTTAAAATTGCAACAGCTCCCGCAATAATTGAATTATTTGAGAAACCCGCAGCAAGTAAACCGGATATTGAAACCTGTGTTACTGCAGATACCAACATTCCCGTAATTAACTTAAACGATTGCCATTTTGTTTTTATATTATCATCCAACATATCATAAACAACTGATGTTTCGGTTAAAGTTGCCGAAGCTTGCCATAAATTCATTAATAAATATATTCCCATAAACAAGAACGGATTTCCGGTTACAATAAATAAACCGAAAAGCCCTGCAGTTGCAATGAAGAAAATATTTCTCGGTATTTTGTTTTTTGAAATAAAATTTGTTTTGCTTATAAAATATGAAGAAGCGGCCTGTAATATATTTGCGGCAAAATAAACAGGTGCAAGCATAAAAACCGTTCCCGTAGTAAAAATAACCGGCTGAAGAAAAAAGCACATAACTACGAAAAATATATTGTTTACTATTATGTTTGTTATTACAAAACCTAAACTTTCCTTTTGAGTATATAATTGTTTTAAAGGTTGCATAAAGCCGCTTAAATTATCTTTTATTGAGAATTTTTTATTTTCAGCTTTTGATGTTATTCTTTCGCTGTGTGTAAATTTTAAACTTGCAAAAGAAGCTGCAATGCTTGGAATTGCCGTTAATAAAATAAGGCAGAATTCATTTGATAAGTATGCTGCAACAAGCCCGCCTATTAACGAGGATGTTGCCATTATAGCCCATTTTAAAGATAAACCGAATCCGTAAAGTTGTTCGAATTTATCAGTTTGTTTCATATTATCCAGAGATTTATATAAGAAAGGTCCGGAAGTAAGTGAGTTCAAAGCAATGGCTATTGCAGGTATAACCTGTGAAGCAATAAACAACAATACGGATGTTCCGGAAAAAGCAAAGAAAACTGTTCCTATTGTTTGTAATATAAGTGCAGCCACTATTATATTTCTGTCTGAAACTTTATCGCTTATCATTCCGCCTATTATTGAAGTTACAAAAGTTACGGGGGATAATACTGCAAATACTAAAGATATTAATGCTAAACTGTATCCGCTTGCCTGCATAAACAAAGTATCAAAAGAAACAAATAAATTAAAACCGAGCACCAATTGCATTAACATAAAAAAACGCACGTTATTTTGCATATTTTTTATTGTTTTTTTATCAACGGATGATTCATCGTCGCTATTATATTCATATTCGAAATTAAATTTTAATTTGTAAACAATATCGGAAACAAATTGTTTTGTTTTTATAAATAAAGTTTTCAGCGAAAAGTTTTTTATTGAATAAATAAAATTTTCCGAATTTATTTTGTTAAACAAATTTTTGTTTTTATTTATTATGTTTTTTATAAATTCGCTTATTTGGCTCTCTGTTAATTTTTTTAATTTTAATTCTTCCGTTAATAAAGATAAAAAAGTTTTTATTTTATATACGGAAATTCCGGTTACAAAAAGCCCGTCCGATAATGCATTAAAATTATAAATAACGATATCGGAAAGTACATTGTTATACGTGGTATAATTGTTTTTAACGGAATTAGGCATAATAACGGCATATTTTAAATTTTGTTTTTCCATTATATCAATAATATTTTTATGAAAACCGCCGGTTATTATGATACTTGTTTTTTCTTTGTTTATTTCTGCCGTTATATTGTCAACAAAAATTGAATTTCTTTTAATGTTGTCAAGATAATACGATTGCAAAATTTCATTGTCGGTAATTTCTAAAATTTCTTTTTTGTTTTTAATAAAATTTGATGTTGAAACGATATTTTTAAATTTGTCTTTATCCGAGAACAGCTGAGTTGCTTCGTTAAAATTTAATTTCAGTTCCGCATATTTTTTTAATAATTTTAAATATTCATCGGCAAAAACAAGCTTGGAAATGTTTTCTTGCTTAAAAAGTTTTTCTCTTATGTCGTTTTGTAAAACTTCTTTTTCCTTTAAAAAATTGTTTATGCTAAAAGTTTCTTCAATACGATATTTATTGTATAAAACGTTTATATAACCTAAAGAGTTTTTTTCTAAAAAATTTCCTGCAAAGTCATAGATATAAATTAAACTTTCTTCAACGGTTTTGTTTTTTAGGTTATTAAGTAACAAATTGTATTTGTTAAACGGCATTTTTGTTTTTAACATTGCCAATAAATGTTGTATGGTTTGAGTATCGTATTTTTCTTTTTTAAGTTGTTGTTCGTATTGTTTTATTAAAATAAATTTTTCAATGTCGGGATAGTTTTTAAGTTCAACACCTGTTTTATTTATTATGTTTTTTAATAAGATAAGATTTTTATCTTGTTCGAAATTATTATAGGAAAAAATTTTATCATATATAAGCATATCATCGGAATAAAATTTAAGTTTTTGTTTTTTTATATTTTTTTGTGCGGTATTTATTGCGGATAATAAATATATTTTATTTTTTAATATCAAATAGTATTTTTGTAACGATTTTTTATATAACTCAAAATTTTCAATGCCGTATAATTTGGATTTTTTTTCAAGATAGGAAAAATATTCACCGCCGCTTAACAAGCCGTTTTTTAACATTTTTTCAAATACTTTTTGTTTTATATCATTATCGATATTGTCAAATGCCGAAATATCTACATAGCCCTTTGGAGCCCCTTCAATAAAAATTTTATCTACATCAAACCGTGTGTCAAAATATTTAATAATTGAACAGATATTTTTTTGAACATACGGTTGGCAATGCATATCCAAAATAATCAATACATCCGGTTTTGTTTTATAATCGGTAATATTTGTTTCAAATAATTTACCGAACTTTAAATTTGTGTCGTTTAAAACCGAAAGTTGCGGTATTTCCGATAAAGGTTGTTTTGGTATAGGACTGTTTGCAAATATGTTTTGAGGTATTAACACCGTAATAAGATATGCAAACAAAGAAATTATTGATACTGCTTTTTTGAACATTTTTCCCCTCGGAAAATAAGAAAACTTAAATAGACCGGACTTTTATACCGTTGCGGGGCAGTGTTGGAATTTAACCAAACTTCCTTTTAAGTTTTTCATAAAAATCTGCTGTAAATAACACAAATATATATTATACATCAAAAAACCGCTATTGTAAAACTTTTTCAAAATTAAAAGTTGACGGTGAATTTGATTTTATTTTTCCGTTTAAACAATTAATTAATAAATTTATAAAATTGCCGTCCGGTTCAATATACGATAAATCTATTGCGAAAGAATTAATTTTTAATTTTAATAATGTTTGTTTATATTCAAAAAGATTAACAGGATATTTCGGTATTATCGTAATAAAATTATTATCTTTTAAAATTTGAAAATTATCTTTGTTTGTTTTTATTACTGTTTTGTTTTTTATATCGGTTGTCATTTTTGATACTGCCAATTTAGGGAAACCGAACAGATATACTATAAGGTTATTACTTAAATTATGCGATAAATTTTTTATGTTGCTTAAATTATCTTCCCACGAAATTGTAAAAGCTTTAATATTGTTCTTTTCCAAAAGTTCTGCCGCATAAGTGTTTAAAGTATATAAAAATTGACCGCCGTAAAGATTAACGTTTAAATTTTTAAAAAATTCAAAATGAGATAAATTATTTATAAAAAAATTTTGGCATTTATTTTTTACAAGTTTTAATAATATGTTTTTAAAATCGTTTAAATTTTGTTCATCAATATAAGACGGTAATTCAAAATAATATTTATCTTTATTTTTCAGCATATTAATTTGATCAAAATTATCATGCTGTAAACATATTATAATTTTTGAATTGAGTTTTTCGGTTAAATTTAACCATTTCAAATTATTAATCCTTATAAATAATTTGGGAAGAGTAAGGTTGTTTTTAAAAAACGGTTTATGTAAACTTTTATTTACACTTTTCGGTAAATCGTATTTTTTTATTTCGCTGTTTGCGGACGGTATTGTTGAAGTGTCTGCAATTTTAAAAACATCAAAACCGTTATTTATAAATTGTTCGTTACAAAAAACCGTATAAACTCCGTTTTTAAAATTTATATTTTGTACCTGTATTATAAAGTTTGTGTCCTGTTTTGCAGCGACAATACGTAATTTATCACCTGCATTAACGGTATATTTTGTTTTTAAATCAAAAGTTTCGGTTGTTTTATTTTCAACAGTTCCCAAAAATAAACCTATGTTTTTTGATTTTTCCGGCTCTATAATATTTTTATCCGGAAAATTAAAATTAAAAGTAGTTTTTGTTCTGGCATAATCAAAATTTAAAATGGCTTTTGCCTGTGTAAGCGCATTATTAAAATTATCTTTTGAAGCATCAATTAAAAGTCTGTAAGCTTTAACCGTTTTATAAACGTAATCTTTACTTTTCATCCTGCCTTCAATTTTAAGGCAATTTATACCGGTATCTTTTATTTGTTGTATATAATCTGCCAGTTGTAAATCCTTGGGAGATAAAAAATAGCCATGTTTGTTATTTATTGTCCACAATCTTCTGCAAGGTTGCGTGCAATAACCTCTGTTACCGCTGTAACCGCCTATAAAACTTGAAAGCAAACATAAGCCGGATACACAAAAACATAATGCTCCGTGACAAAAAATTTCAAGTTCGATATCTGTTTCCTGTTTTATTTTTTTTATCTGTTCAAAGGAAAGTTCTCTCGCCAAAACAACACGTTTAAAACCCAAGTGTTTTGCCTTTTTTGCACCTAAACTGTTATGTATTGCAAGTTGTGTGCTGGCATGCAGTTTTAAATTCGGGAAATATTTTTTAACAATATTTACAACAGCCAAATCCTGAACAATTAAAGCATCCGGTTCTATTAAAGAAAGCTGCTCCAAACAATTAAATGCTTTTTTTATATCCGTTTCTTGCAGTAATGTATTAAAGGCAACAAAGATTTTTACATTTTTTTCTTTTGTATAATGACGTAAATCGTTTAATTGCGAGAAAGAAAAATTGCGGGCTTTGTTTCTTGCACTGAAATTTTTCATTCCTATATATACGGCATCGGCACTGGCATCAACTGCTGCTAAAAAAGTTTCAATATTTCCGCTTGGCGCAAGTAATTCTATTTTGCTCATAATTTAATATTTTAGCATATTATAATTTAATTCGTTTTAAAAACAGATATTTGTAAATTTTTTTATGCGGTTATGTGCAATTACATTGCATTTTAAATATTTTTTTTGTAAATTGTATGGTAAGTATATTGACAAAATTTTGGCTAACAAATATAATTTGATTTTAATATGAAACGATATGTGTTCAGTTTTGATGATTTTAAACAGTCGGATAATTTAAAGATAGGTCCGTGTGAGTATTCTTTTAATAATGAAGGAACTATTGTTAAAAATTCAAATTTAAAATTATCAATAGATGCAAATAAATATGATGAAGTTGTAAATATAGTTTGTAATATAACCGGAAGTATGGCTTTTGAATGTTCAAGATGTTTGGAAATTTTCGATAAGAATACGGATATAAGTTTTGAGTATTCTTTTACAAAGCAGGAAGGTTCGGTTGATATTACCGATGTTATAGAGCAGAACATAATTTTAAATATTCCGATGAAACCTTTGTGTTCCGATAACTGCAAGGGAATTTGTCAGGTGTGCGGCAATAACAGAAACATTAAGGATTGTAATTGTTCGGAAAATTTGAATAAAGAATTTATAGAAGAAAAATGGAAACAAATAAAAAATAATTGGGGGAAATATGCCAAATCCAAAAAGAAAACACACTCCGCATCGTAGAGATTGCAGAAGGTCTGCTAATTCAAAAATAGAGGTCGAAAATTCAGGTAAATGTTCAAATTGCGGTGCGCCTAAAATGCCGCACAGAGTTTGCCCTGAATGCGGATTTTATAACGGTAAATTAATAGTTCCGAAAAAAGTTAAAAAATCTAAAGTTCAGCAACAACCTGAAGCAGAAAATCAAGAGGAACAAAAATAAATGATTTTAGCTTTGGATGCTATGGGCGGAGATAAAGCACCCGATATTAATGTTGAGGGTGCAATACTTGCCGTTAAGCAATCCGACGATGATATATTACTTGTCGGTAAACAGGATATATTATATGCACAGCTTGATAAGTGGTCAAAGAAGTATTCTTTCGATAAAAGCAGAATACGGGTTGTAAATGCCACCGAAATTATAGAAATGGGTGAACATCCTGCAAATGCCGCAAGGCATAAAAAGGATTCGTCCATGGCTGTATGCTGTAAATTGGTTGCCGCAAAACAGGCCGATGCTTTTATTTCCATGGGAAATTCGGGTGCTGCCATGGCGACATCTCTTTTATATTTCAAAAGAATTTCCGGTATTTCAAGGCCTGCAATTTCAATAAGCTTTCCTACAATTTCGGGCAGATGTACCATAGTTGATGCCGGTGCAAATGTTGACTGTAAACCGGAACATCTTTTGCAGTTTGCAATAATGGGTGATATTTATTCAAAATCCGTATTGGGTGTTAAAAATCCTAAAGTTGCAATTTTGTCGATAGGTGAAGAAGAAACAAAAGGCAACGAATTGGTTTTTGAAACGAGTAAACTTTTAAAGCAAACCGATTTGAATTTTATAGGAAATATTGAAGGCGGCGATATTCCCAAGGCAAAAGCCGATGTTGTAGTTTGTGACGGTTTTGTGGGGAATGTATTTTTAAAGTCAAGTGAAGGCATTGCCGAAATGATTTTGAAACTTATAAAAAACAGTATAAAAGCAAACCCTTTATATTGGGGTGCGACTCCGTTTTTAAAGTTGGCAATGAAAAGTGTTCGCAAAAAAGCCGATTATGACGAAGCGGGCGGTGCTCCTTTATTGGGCGTAAACAGTACTTGTATTATAGGGCACGGAAAATCAAATTCAAAAGCCGTTAAAAATGCTTTATTTGCCGCTTCAAGATGTGCAAAGAAAAATATAAGTAATATTATTGAAGAGGAAATTAAAAAATTCCAAAACTAAAAATGAATAATAAAACAGGTGTGAAAATTTTAT
>NZ_CACWEU010000104.1:0-2714 GCF_902760015.1 Candidatus Ruminimicrobium bovinum | reverse complement strand
ATTTGGTTAATGCAAAAGTTGAGCTTGCAACAGGCGGTTTCGGTTATCCGCATGTTTCTTTGGAATTTAATAAAGACGGCGCAAAATTATTTACCGATATTACAGGTGCAAATATAGACAGGCAGTTGGCTATTGTTCTTGACGGTGTTGTTCAATCGGCACCTGTTATAAGAACAAGAATTCCCGACGGAAGAGCTATAATAGAAGGCAGTTTTAATGCCGATGATGCAAAATTATTGGCTACCGTTTTAAGAGCCGGTGCTTTACCTGCTCCGGTAAAAATTATAGAGGAAAGAACAGTAGGGCCAAGTCTTGGTGATGACTCCATTAAAAAAGGTTTTACATCTGCCGTAATCGGTGTAGGTATAGTTATTTTATTTATGTTTGTTTACTATGGTTTTTCCGGAATTATTGCAGATATAGCTTTACTTTTAAATTTCTTTATTCTTATGGGAATAATGTCATACTTCCAATTTACGTTGACATTGCCCGGTATTGCAGGTATAGCGCTTACGCTTGCAATGGCCGTTGATGCAAACGTTCTTATTTTGGAAAGAATAAGGGAAGAACTTTCAATAGGAAAAACTTCAAGGGTTGCGGTTGATGCGGGCTATCAAAAAGCTTTCGTTACAATATTCGATTCCAACATAACAACTCTTATAGCTGCGGTATTTTTGTTCCAATTCGGAACAGGACCTATAAAAGGTTTTGCCGTTACATTGACAATAGGTTTGTGCATAAGTATGTTTACGGCAGTAGTTGTAACAAAATTGATTTATGATTTCTTATTCAGAGAAAGTTTTATAAATAAAATAAAAATATAATTTTTTTGGAGGATTATTGTGCAATTTTTTAAGACGCCTAAGATAGATTTTGTCGGTAAAAGATTTGTTTCTTTTACAATATCTATAATTTTAATAATAGTAAGTTTATGTGCCGTTTTTGTAAAAGGACCGGATTACGGTATTGATTTCAGCGGCGGTATTTTAATGCAATTTTCCTTTGATAAAGAAATTCAAATGGATTCTATAAGGCAGGGGTTGTCCGAACAAAAAGATTTGAATTTTGAATTACAGTCAACCGGTAAACAAGGTATAATTATAAGGGTTAAAAAAACAGATAAAACTCAGGATGAAATGGCAGAAAGTATATTATCGGTATTACAATCAAAATTTGCCGATGCACAAATAACAACCGACAGAGTTGAATATGTAGGTCCTGCGGTAGGTAAACACTTAACAAAACAGGCAATGTATGCGTTTACTTTTGTATTCTTAGGTATTATTGTTTATGTTGCTTTTAGGTTTAAATCTCCGTTATGGGGTGTTGTAGGTGTGCTTGCATTGATTCACGATGCTTTTATTACATTCGGTTTAATGGTTTTAATGGGCAAACAAATAGATTTAACTTTGGTTGCGGCACTTTTAACAATTGTCGGTTATTCAATTAACAATACAATCGTTTTGTTTGACAGAATAAGAGAAAATTTAAGACTTCTTGCAAAAGAAAGTTTTGCAGGAACCGTCAACATCAGTATCAACGGTGTTTTGGGCAGAAGTGTTATAACATCTTTAACGGTTGCTTTTGTTTCTTTAATAATTTTACTGTTGGGCGGGGAAGTTATTTGTGATTTCGGTTTGGCATTGTTTATAGGTAATATTATAGGGTTTTTCTCCAGTGTGTTCGTTTGTGCTCCTTTAAATTATGAATGGGAAAAAAGAAAAAGAGACAGATATAAGAAAAATTTAAGAAAATAAAAAATTTGCCGTAGCAAATTTTTATTATGAGAAAAATTAAAAATTTTAAAATTAATATAAGACCTAAAGAAATATCAAGAATATTAAAAAAGTTTTCGGATATAAAAGAACTTTCAATTGAGGTTGAAGAAGCCGTTCAAAGGGCTTGTTATTTTTACGGACATACAATAAAACCGGCAGTTGTTTACGATACATTTTCAAAAGAAAATCTTAATTTTGGCAGTTTTCCGGAAATAGAACAGAAATGGATTGCATTAAGTCCTTTTGTTTTAACTATAGGTAACGGTTTAAAAGAAGAATTTGATAAAAATATTGATATTTTCGGACAATGGACCACAAAAATAGTTTCCGCTATATCTGCAGATACATTGGAACAATCAAAAAATTTTATTCAAAAACTTATTGCACAGGAAGCTAAAGATGAACAATGTGAGCTTTCAAGGGCTTTGGAAATAACCGAAAATTTAGATGTAATACAAAATTTACTTCCTTTGGAAAAAATCAACGTTTCCGTTAATGAACAAAATAAATTTAATCCTTCTTATACGGTTGCGGGTATATATTATTGGATTCCTGTTAGAAAGAGAAAAAAATAAAATTTTTACTTAAAATGGTTCATATCTTTTTAATACTATATAATTTGCTGCTTATTGCTTTTCTTGTTCCCATACTTTTAGTTATTATTTTATCGGGTAAAAGGAACAGAAAAGAATTTTTTTATTGTATAGGCGAAAGACTTACTTTTTATAAACAATTCAATTTTGATGAAAATAAAAAAACGGTTTGGATACATTGTGCATCACTCGGTGAAGCAAGAGCGGTGGAACCTATGCTTGATAAATTTACCGACTGCAATATTATAGTAACTTCAATTACAAAATCCGCAAGAGAATATTTGCTTCAACTTAATAAAGCAAATTATGTTGCATTGGCACCTGTTGATATTTACCCTTTTGT
>NZ_CACWEU010000103.1:0-6128 GCF_902760015.1 Candidatus Ruminimicrobium bovinum | reverse complement strand
GAGATAAATCATCCCCCATTTGAGGAGAAACCGATATCAATGAAAAATAATATTTCATGTGACACTCTATATCACTGCCTGTATATGTTGCAGTTGCTATTATAACATAGTCCCTTCTTTTAATACGGTTATTCTGTGTTATATAATCCCATGACAGACTTGCTCGAAAAGAGTCATTACCATCTTTTTGTAACTCCTTCGGCCAATCTTTGTTATTTTCAATATCCGAATAAGAAAACATATTCTCAAATTCTATACCAACAGTTGCAGACACTTTATTGTCATATATATTATTTTTATATTCTATTCCCCCTAAAGGTTTTTTATTATACCAACTCCAATCATTCCACTGTTCTATATTTGATACTTTTATAATTAAAGGTTTATGCTGTCCACTTCCGGAAATTAAAGGCAAAGTATTTTTTACAGTAGCATTAAAAAGATCACCGCTATATTTTTCTACAAGATTATTAGACCCCGGCATAATGTTATCGTTTAATAAAGATAAACCCGGTTTATTATAATTTTTATTATTCTGGTGAAGAATCTTATATCTATCACCATCCTCAATTTTTTTTTCACCAATAAATTCTGTTTTCAAACAATGAACATTATATTTTGGGTCTAATAACTCCCATCTTTCTTTTGATGTAACTACTTGATAACATATATTTGAAATTTGTTCTCTAACAACTTCAATTGCAGTATCTGCCATATAAAATTCTTTCTTTTTTATAATATCCGACTGAATTGCGATATACGGAGCTAAAAATATTTTTAAGCAAACAAAAGCTATTACAAGCATTATTACTGCCATTACAAGTGTCATAACTAAAATAAAACCTTTATTCTGTTTTCTTATTATCATAAAATTACCTACATATTAAATTCAACACCTTCAATACCTCTTAACCTACACGTTATATATGACCTTCTTAACCTGTCATTTTTATCTTTATAAATTATTATTAACTTTATAAAAGGTGTATAAATTGGCTTAAATTCACTAAATCCATCTATCCATTTTTCATTTAAATCTATACCTGTATAATTATAAAACTTGTCCTTTGTTATACCTTTCGATATTTCATAATACACTTTAACTATATTATCAAATAAAACTATTTCTTTACTCCTATCATAATTATCAGTAGTAAAAGTAGATACTTTCAAATATCCTTGAGTAATTGTTCTTGATGAAGTTCCGGAACAATAACACAACTTATAGTTCTTATCAATATCAATATCAGGTAAACTATTTACATCATTTGAATAATATTTTATTTTTTCTGATTTATTTTTATTTGAAATATTATTATTATCTTTCAATAAATTAACTCCATTATTACCTTCTTTAAAATAATAAGTTTCGTAACGCTTACCGTCTGTTGTATTAAAAAAACGAAATTCAATATTATTATATATATCATAATATTGACAAGTTGCCGCAGAACGTTGAAACATTCTTTCAAATACCTGCAAGTTATTAAAAGTTTCCGAAGTCGCGGACAAATCATTAAACTGATTGTATACTATAACAAGCATAAAATAAACCGAAAGCATAACAATGGATGCTATCAACATTGCAATAACAATTTCCACCAAAGAAAATGCTTTTTTATTTTTAAAGATTTTCATTAAGTCCATTATTATAATTTCTCCATGGCATTGAATTTGTTACATGCATTCCTATTATATTACCGCTGGGAGTTTTACACCAAACATAAACCGAAGGCATTAAAAACCATTGCGGTTTCGGTGCATCGTCACCTGTCAAATTTGTTCTTTGAATTTCTATTTTAGTCCACTGATATTTTATTTCCACATATTTATTATTGTCATTAGGGTTTACGTTAAGTTTTATTTTATTACTATTAAATTCAAATTCAGTTGAGGGTAACGGATAAAGCAAAGGGGGATAAATTGTCCCCTTTTTCTTTTCAACAGCAGTATAATCCCATATATCTATACAGTATTTTTTCCAACTATCAAACTCACCTTGTTTCCCAAAATCAAATACATTGTTCTGAGAATCTCCATCTCTATCTATTGCAGTTCCTACAACAGAAGCTTTTTTTGCTTCTATATAACTTGTTAAAATACCGAGAACAGCTCTATCTTCCTCAAATTTAACTTTTAATTTCCATGCAAATAAAAAAAACGCGGAAATATTAAGAATAATTATTGTCATAATTACCCAAGCAACAACAACTTCAATTAAAGTAAAACCTTTTTTATTTTTCATAAAATTTATAAAGTAATTTCCTGCCAACTTTGCCCTTGTATTGAACCGTTTTGTTCTTCCGCTTCTTCAAATATTATTCTATTAACAACGCCAACACCTTTGTTATTTTCTACTTGATTTCCCTCAATAAGATGCCCTTTTATATGCCAACCTTTGACCCTTGATTTAGGACTTGCCTTTACTTCTACTTCCAATCTACAATCATCATTATGTTGTCCTGTACAATTTCCGGATGATATATACAGAACTATTTTATTGTAATCATTACCATACTTAATTTTATCATTACCATCAAAATCAATATCGGAACTATCATCTTTTTCAGGCCTAAAATATTTATTGTCAATTAAAAGGGCTTTTATCGGTTTCCAATTTTGGATAGTTTTTCCCTTATCGTTATCATTGTCAAAAATGAAATAATAGCCGTTATCTGCATTATACACTCTTTCCTGTTCAATTATTGCACGAACAAGCTGAACACCTTCTTTTTTTGCGGCACTTAAATAAAACAAATCCAAATTAGGAATTATTAGCATTAATATTCCTAATATTATAATAACTACTAAAAGTTCCATCATTGTAAAAGCTTTACTTTGTTTTAATTTTTTCATTTACATTCCACTCATCATTGCAGAAGCCATATTAAATATAGGCAAATACAGGGCAATAACGGCAGTTCCCACAATAAAACCCATACCTACTATCAAAATAGGTTCCATTATTGCACTTAAACTTGCTACTATACTATCAACTTCATCATTGTAATAATCAGTAATTTTAAGAAACATTGAACTTAATTGCCCGGATTTTTCACCTACGGCAGTCATCCTTACTATCATTTTTGGAAATATGAAATGTTTATCCATTTCCTCGGAAAATTGCTCACCCGCGACAACCTTATCTTCAATGGATTTTAAAACAAACCTTATATAAGAATTATTAATTGTTTTTGAAGCTATTTGCAAAGATGAAATAATATCAACACCGCTTGCAACAAGTGTGGACAATGTTTGGAAAAAACTTGCAAAAAGCATTTTTAAATAAATATTACCGAATATAGGAATTTTAAATAAAAATTTATCAAATACTAACTTAAAGGCCGGAACTTTCATACACATTCTAAATATAATTATAAGAATAACAATAAATATAATTATAAATATCAATTTACTTAAAATAAACCTGCTTAAATTCATTAATATCTGTGTCGGTAAGGGAAGCTCCGCACCGAAAGATAAAAACATCGCCTCAAATTTCGGTATAATTACAAGAACAAGTATCAACATAATTGCAACAAAAAAACAACCTATAAAAGCAGGATAAGAAGCTGCCGATTTAATTTTTTTTCTTAATTTTGCAGATTTTTCGATAAAAGCAGCCAAATCAAGCAAAACTTTAGGTAATTTACCGGCTCTTTCACCAACCATAATCATTGAAACAAAAGTATTACTGAAAATTTTTGGAAATTTTGCCAACGAATCGGATAAAGTTTTACCGCCCCTTAAATCTTCGGCAATTACGGTTAAAACTTTTGAAAAATATTTATTTTGAGACATTGTTGACATATCAAGTATTGCATTAAAAACATTTACACCGGCATTTACAAGTGTTGCCATCTGCCTGCAAAATATAGCAAGCTCATCTATGCTTACTTTACCTGATTTACTTGTAGTTAATGCTACAACTTTATCATTTAACCTGGAATACCAATTTCCGTAACGATTTTTTTCTTTTACGGACAGCAGAACTAAATTCTTTGATTTAAGCGTAGATATCAAATCCATCTTAGAAGAAGCATCCATAACACCGTCAACAACTTTCCCGGTAATATCCATTGCTTTATAAATAAATTTTGCCATAAAAATATTTCCTTAAAATTAAGTTGCTTTTGCCGAAGATGTAACGGAAAACACTTCTTCAACAGTTGTTATACCCTCAAGCATCTTATTTACCGCGGCCTGTCTTAACGATACCAAACCTTCTTTTACCGCAACATCCTTGATATCAAGTTCGGAAGCATTACTTGAAATCATTCTTCTTAAAGAATTTGTAATTTTCAATATTTCAAATATAGCCACCCTTCCTCTATACCCGGATCCGTCACAAGCACTACATCCTGCACCTTTGTATAATTTAGCGGTATTGGGAAGCCCTAATTTTTCATAAACGGTATCGTGAACTTCCGTCATTTCCATTTTACATTTCGGGCAAATAGTTCTAACAAGTCTTTGTGCTATTATAAGGTTAACGGCATCGGAGACAAGATACGATTCTATACCCATAAAAGACAACCTTGAAATTGTGCTGACGGTATCATTTGTATGAAGTGTTGAAAACACCAAATGTCCGGTTAATGCGGATTGAATTGCAATTTGGGCAGTTTCAGTGTCTCTGATTTCTCCGATAAGAATAACATCCGGGTCCTGTCTCATAAAACTTCTTAATATTGAAGCAAATGTAAGCCCTATATCCGAACGAACGTGCACTTGGTTTATACCTTGAATTTCGTATTCAACGGGGTCTTCCGCCGTTGATATATTTATATCCGGTTTATTTATATATTTTAAAGCTGAATACAATGTTGTAGTTTTTCCGCTTGATGTAGGACCCGTTACAAGAATCATTCCGTTAGGTGCCTGAACAGCTTCCTTAAAGAATATAAGTTCCTGCTGTGAAAAACCGATTTTATCTATATCAAGTGCAAAAAGTTCCTTTGATAAAATTCTAAGAACAACCTTCTCACCCCATAACGTAGGTATTATGGATACACGGATATCTACCTTTGTTTCTCCGACTTTTACCCTACATTTACCGTCTTGAGGTAACCTTCTTTCTGCAATATCCAAGTCAGACATAATTTTTATTCTGGATACTATTGCATTGTAATATCTCTTTTGCGGAGCAATTGAATTTATTAAAGAACCGTCTATTCTCATTCTCAAACTGACAGTTTTCTCGAAAGGTTCCAAATGAATATCACTTGCTTTTTTGGAAATAGCATCAAAAAACATTGAATTTACATATTTAACAACAGGTGCGGATTCAACATCATCAACAGCTGCCTCTTCTTCTTCGGCAATTTCGGGAGCTTCTTCTTCAACAGCTGTATCGGTACTTAAAGCATGACGAATATAATATTTTTCAATAAATTCTAATATATCTTTTTCGGAAGATAATTTTGCCGATATTTTTAAACCTGTAATACTTTGAATATCCGATTTATAAACGACATTTGAAGGGTCTGCCATTGCAACCGACAATTCGTCACCGTTTAATTGAAGAGGAACCGTTAAATACTGTCTTGCAATTTTTTCGGGTATTGTCGAAATAACAGACATTTCTATATTTACCGTCGATAACTTACAATATTCAACACCCATTGAAACCGAAAGTGCATTTAACAAATCCACTTCCATTATAAGTTTTTTTTCTAATAAAACTTCACCTAACTTTCTTTTTGAAGCAACCGCTTCTTTTAGTGCACCATCCAACTGTTCTTTTGTTATTTTTCCCTGACTAAGTAAAACTTCACCTAAAAACTTTTTCCTTAAAGCAGTTAATAACATTAGTTTCTCCCAAAAGATATCTTATGTAATTATAGGTAAAATTTAGCGTTTTGTCAACATAAAAATTTTGTAAAGTAAATTTAGTTTAGGGTTGAGAGTTAAGGGATGACGGTTTAATGACAATAACAAATTTTGAGGGATAAAAATGAAAAATTTAAAAGATTTAGAATATTGCAAATAAAATAAAAAAAAAGCCAACCGTCAGGTTAGCTTTTTAAATTATTATTTTTAAAATTTATTAAAATTATTTATGGTAATCTAAGTGTTAAACCGACAAAATGTGAACCGTAACTCTCTTTTACTTCTACAGGCAATTC
>NZ_CACWEU010000102.1:0-9425 GCF_902760015.1 Candidatus Ruminimicrobium bovinum | reverse complement strand
TTTACCTCTTGTAATTACATGTACCGGCGATTTAACTTTATTTAACAAAACGGAAATTATTGACGATGCAGTTACTCCCGTTCCGCAGGCTAAAGTTTCACCTTCCACACCTCTTTCATAAGTTCGGACAAGTATGGTGTTATCTTTATCTACCTTAACGAAATTTACATTTGTACCTTTAGGTTCATAATGTTTGTGAAACCTTATAATGTTTCCATACTTTTGAACATTTACTTTTTCTATATCGTCAACATAAACTACTGCATGCGGAACACCGGTATTTAAAGAATGAACAGTCCAAATATTACCTTCAACCTCAATTTCTTCGTTAAGAGCCAAATCTTTCGGATTATACAATGCAAGTTTTACAACAGTGTCATTTTTTATTTCTGCCGTAACCAAACCGGCATCAGTTTCAAACTTCATGTTTTTGCCTGCAATACCTAACTTATAAGCAAACATTGCAATCGATCTTCCGCCGTTACCGCACATACTTGCGAAAGAGCCGTCCGAATTATAATATCTCATTCTAAAATCTGCTTTTGATGACTTTTCCAAAAGGATAAGTCCGTCTCCGCCTATGGAATATCTTCTGTCACAAAGTTTTGCGGCAAGTTTTGAATGTATATTTTCAGGAACAATATTTTCCCTGTTATCTATTAAAATAAAATCGTTTCCGGCTGCTGTTAACTTATAGAAATTTAAATTCATTTGATTTCTATACCTCTATCCTTCTATACATTAAAAAAAGGTACTTAAAAGATTAATTAAATCTCTTAAGCACCTTTGCTTAAATTCTTTTATTAAGTTGTTGGCATAATTTTATAACAAAAAATTTTTTTTGTCAAACAAAAAATCGCTTTGCGATTTTTTAGCTGATTCAGAAATTCTTGCAGAATTTCTTAGCTGAGAAGCTGAGATCAAAACCTACGGTTTCTTAGCTGATAAGTTTTCGGAATAAAATAAACAATTAGATTTTTTGCAAAGCAAAAAAATATATTAATTGCTAATTTATAATTTCTAATTACTAATTATAAACTAATGCACTTTATATTTTGAAGTTTGTCATATTCATCAAGAGCTTTTAAATAAGCAATAACTTTTTCCATATTAGTAAGCAATGAACAACCGCATTTTATTGCTGCTTTTCTTATAATTGCATTTTCTTTTCTCTCATCAATATCAAATGTTTTATGAATATTTATTACAAAATCAACCTTGCCGTCTTTTATAACATCAGTCGCTTTAGGATTTTGATGCCAATGAACCATACTGACGGTGTATCCTTTTGATTGTAAATATTTTGCAGTTCCTGCTGTTGCATATATAGGAACATTCAACTTATATAAATTATCTATAACTTCCATAAATTTTATTTTATCTTTTTCTCTGCCGGAACTTACCAATATTCCCTTAACAGGTTTTTTAATTTGGGTTGCTTCCAACGATAAAACCATTGCCTGATTAAAATCTTTACCTAAACAACCCACTTCGCCGGTAGAACCCATTTCTACACCTGTTACGGGGTCTGCACCGTCAAGCCTTTGATAACTGAACATTGATGCCTTCATTCCCACAAATGGAATTTCGCTTTCATCCACCATTATTTTACTTATCTTTTCATTGTTCATAACTTTGCAGGAAATTTCGGCAAGGTTTTTACCGGAAACTTTTGAAATAAAAGGGAACGACCTTGAAGCTCTCGAATTACATTCTATAACTTTAACATCGTTATCTTTTGCTATAAACTGAATATTGAAAGGTCCGTTTAAATTTAAACCTTTTGCAATTTTTCTGACAATATCTTTTATCGTATTTACCGTTTTTACATAAAGTTTTTCGGGGGGAAAAACAAGTGTTGCATCACCGGAATGAATTCCGGCATTTTCAACATGTTCGCTTACCAACGAAATTATTACTTCTCCGTTTTTGGCAACTCCGTCGCATTCAACTTCTTTTGCATCAAGAATAAATTTTGAAATTACTACCGGATAATCATCGGAAATATCTTTTGTTAACGAAAGGAAATAATCAAGACTCTTTTGGTCGCCTGCAACATTCATAAGTGTTCCCGATAATACAAAACTCGGCCTTATAAGAACAGGATATCCTACCCTTTCAATAAATTCATCTATTTCTTTTCTTGAAGTTGCCGATATCCATTCCGGCTGATCTATTCCCATTTTGTCGAGTAATGCCGAAAATTTATTTCTGTCTTCTGCCATATCAACCGTTTTTGCACTATGACCTAAAATTTTAACTTTTGTATCGTTTAATGACGGTATCAGATTATTAGGGTTTTGCCCACCCATACAGGCAATAACACCTTTCGGTTTTTCTATATCTGCAATATCCAAAACTCTTTCAAAAGAAAGTTCTTCAAAATATAATCTGTCGGAAGTTGAGAAGTCCGTTGAAACGGTTTCAGGATTACAGTTTATAATAATACTGTCTGCTCTTTTTTGTTTAAAATATTTACTTGTCATTACCGAACACCAGTCAAACTCGCAGCTGCTGCCTATTCTGTAACTTCCGCTGCCGAGTGTAATTATGCCGGAATGTTTTTTTGTTAATGTTATATCATTGTGTATGCCGTCATAAGAAAGATACAAATAATTTGAACTTGTAGGATATTCGGCAGATGTCGTATCTATTTGTTTTACAACCGGAACAATATTTAATTTTTTTCTTAATTTCCTTATTTCAAGCGATAATTTTTTAATTTCTTTTTGTGTATATTTTTTATTGGGTTCCTTTACCGAAAGAAAAAATTTAACAAGTTGATAGTCGGAAAAACCGAGTTTTTTTAAATTTCTTATATATTCTTTACCTAAATTTTTAAAAGTGTCATATATGGTTTTTGTTTTACTTTTTTTAATCATTTCACAAAGTTCATTTTCGGTGTCTGCAAGATGTTTTATATGTGAAAGAAACCATTTTGAAATTTTTGATAATTCCGCAATTTTATCTGTGGAATAATTTCTTTTGAATGCTTCGTATATTGCAAACAACCTTAAATTTGTGGGGTTTGAAATTTCATATTCAAGTTCTTTTTTCGTTGCCGATTTAAAAAGACCGGATGTTATACCTTCATCGTTTTCGTTTACCATTCTAACGGCTTTTTGTGTTATTTCACAGAAATTTCTGCCTATTGCCATAACTTCACCGACGGACTTCATTTGTGTCCCCAATAATTTTGAAACACCCGTAAATTTTTTTAAATCCCATCTTGGCACTTTTAAAGTTACATAATCAAGTGACGGTTCATAAAATGCCGATGTCGTTTGCGTTACCGGATTTTTAAGTTCAAGTAAATTAAAACCGGAAACAACTTTTGCCGCAATATATGCTATCGGGTAACCCGTAGCTTTTGATGCAAGTGCAGATGACCGCGATAATCTTGCATTTATTTCTATTACATAAAATTCTTTTCTGTCGGGGCTTAATGCAAACTGAACATTACATTCACCTATTACACCTATGTTATGTACAATTTTTATTGCGGTATCTCTTAACATATTGTTTTCGATGTTGTCTATTGTTTGGCACGGTGCAATAACTATCGAGTCACCCGTATGTATTCCCATGGGGTCAAAATTTTCCATATTACAAATTGTTATGCAGTTGCCTTGTCTGTCTCTCATTACTTCATATTCTATTTCCTTCCAACCGTATAACGATTTTTCTATTAAAATTTGCGGAACACTCATTAAAGCCGCACATGCAAGTTGTTCTAACTTTTCTTTGTTTTCGGCAAGTCCGCTGCCGAGCCCGCCCAAAGCAAATGCAGACCTTGTTATTACCGGATAACCTATTTCTTCTGCAACTTTTAACGCTTCTTTAACGGTAGATACAGCTTTACTTGCAGGAATAGGAACGGATATCTCTTTCATTTTTGCGGCAAACAAATCTCTGTTTTCCGACATTTCAAGGGAATCAACCGATGTTCCTAAAACTTCAACACCGTATTTTTGCAAAACGCCGCTTTTATAAAGTTCTATAACACAATTTAATGCGGTTTGCCCTCCGAAACTTGATATTATTCCGACGGGTTTTTCCTGTTCTATAATTTTTTGAACCCAAAAAGGTGTTACCGGATACAAATATACTTTTTTGTCAACATCTTTATTCGTTTGAACGGAAGCTATGTTCGGGTTAACAACAATAACCTCAATATTTTCTTCCTGCAAAGCTTTTACCGCCTGAGAACCGGAATAATCAAATTCTCCCGCCTGTCCTATTGATAAGGCACCGGAACCGAGCAAGATTACTTTCGGTTTCTTTAACCCCGTATAATTTAATTTTTTTAATATTGGCATAAGAAATACTCCATATTTTTTGGGTTAGTTCTATAATTTATTAATAAACTCCGAAATTATCCAAGCTGTATCGTTAGGTCCGCTTGATGCTTCCGGATGAAATTGAACCGACATAAACGGTTTTGTTTTATGTTTTATTCCTTCAACACCTTTATCGTTTGCATTTTCAAACCATAAAGACCAATCTTTTGCTATTGTTGACGGATCAACAGTATAACTGTGGTTTTGGCTTGTCATAAATGCCTTTTGTTCCGGTATAATAAATACCGGTTGGTTATGGCTTCTGTGTCCGTAAGGCATTTTTTTTATTTTTGCTCCGCTTGCAAGTGATATTATTTGATGGCCTAAACATATACCCAAAACAGGTTTGTTTCCGTCCAATAATTTTTTTACTCTTTCCACCAAATCACCGGTATTCCTCGGATCTCCGGGACCGTTGCTGATAAGCCATCCGTCTGCTTCAACGGTTGAAAAGTCCGTATCCCAAGGAATTAATTCTATTTGGCAACCTTTATCAACAAGCATCCTTAAAATATTCCATTTAACACCGCAATCTACAACGGCAACTCTCTTCTTGCTTTTTCCGAACACTTTTCTTTCTTTTGTTGATACCGTCGGCATAAGATTAAATTTTGAAGGGTCTACATATTCGTCGTTTTTAAATTTTTCCAAGAACGGAAATTTTTTAATAACATTTTCTTTTTTTGCTCCTTCGGGTATTATCCAACCGAAAAGGTTTCTTGTATTTCTTATCGTTTGAACCAAATATCTTGTATCTATTCCCATAATGCCGGGCACTTTTTGTTCTGTCATCCATTGTTCAAGCGGTATCATACTTCCGTAATGATAACTTTCGTCAAAAATTTCCGATACTATAATCCCTTGAGTTTTAATTGATGAGCTTTCATGCCCGAAAGAATTTATAAAATCGTTACTTATAAGTTTCGGAACACCGTAATTGCCGATAAGGCAAAAACTGAAAACAAGAATTTGCCCGATGTAAGAAGGGTCCGACATTGATTCACTGTATCCGAGCATTCCGGTATTAAAAACCATTTCACCGCTTACTGCAGCATCGTAACCTATAAGTTTACCCTCAAACTTCATACCGTTTGAGAGTTCCAATATCGCTTTTTTTCTTTTTAAATTATTAATCATTAAAAAATACTCCGTATTTTTTAGTTTAGAGTTTAGGGCTGAGAGTTGAGGGTTTTCAGCTATAAACTATCAAATATAAATTGCTGTTATTTGAATTTTTCAAATAACTGAATTATAGTTTTTGCTATTTCGTTTATTGTTCTTCCCGAATCCATGGCTTTTTTTCTTAAATTTCTATATGCACTGTCTTCATCCATATTAAATTTTTTCATTAATATTCCTCTTGCTCTGTCAACATTTTTCCTTTCTTCTATTTGATATTCAAGATCTACTACTTTTTGTTCCATATCACGAAATTTATGCGATAACCTGACTGCAAGTTCGGTGGTATGAAGTAAAACCTGTTTGTTTATCGGTCTTGTTACGCAAAATATATCCAAAGAACCTTTTTTTAATTCATCTATATTGTCACTTTGAAAATTGTTTGCAAGTATTATTGTAGGACAAATTTTTAATTCTTCTATTTTTACGGCAAGTTCATAACCGTTCATATCTTCCAAAGAATAATCGGTTATAATAATATCGGGCATAATTTGATTAACTTTTCTTAAAACTTCATTTCCGGATTTTTCTATGTGAGTAACTGAAAAAGAATTTGCGGACAGTGATAGAAGTGCCTTTATTTCTTCCGCCTGTTTTTGTGAACATACCAACAATAAATTTGTGTTGTCCATAAAAGGTACCTCCTGTTTTGGCTGATAAGGTGATAAATTGAAAAGTGTAACAAACAAAAAATTGAAAAATCAACAAATAACCGATAACCTTATAACCCTATAGACCATGAACTAAAAATATACAAAGATAAAGGTGCTTAAAGATTTACTCCCTTTAAGCACCTTTGCTCAGTAATTTATTCAGTTTTGTTAATTATACTTTTTTTAATATCTTGTGTCAATAAAAAATAAATATTAGTTATCATATACAATTAAATTTTTTATTACATCGATTCTTTCATTCTTTTAACATAATTGTAAATATGTTTGTCCGCATTGGTACCGTATTCTTTTATAATTTTAATTATTGCACTGCCTACAATAACACCGTCAGCAATTTTTGACATTTCTTTAGCTTGCTCGGGGCTGTGTATTCCAAAACCTATTGCGGCAGGAATTGAAGTTGTTTTTTTAACGGATGATAAAATAGATTTTAAATCCGTTTTTATTTCATTTCTTATACCGGTAACACCCATTGATGAAACAATATATAAAAAACCTTCGGCATCTTTTGCAATTTGTTTTATTCTGTCTTCCGATGTAGGTGCTATCAGCGAAATTATTTTTATATCATACTTTTTTGCAAATTGTGAAATTTCATTTTTTTCTTCAAAAGGTAAATCCGGAATAATTATACCGTCTATGCCGATTGAAGAACATCTGTTAAAAAAATTATCATATCCGTATTTGAAAACGGGATTTATATAAGTCATAAAAACAAGCGGTATTGAAATGTTTTTTCGAACATTTTTAACAAGTTCAAAAATATTATCAAGGTTAGTTCCTGCTTCCAATGCTTTTTGGCTTGCTTCCTGAATTACCGGACCTTCGGCAACGGGATCGGAAAACGGTATTCCTATTTCTATTAAGTCCGCACCTGCCGAAACCATTTTATAAATAAAATCTTCGGTTTTATTTATATTCGGATAACCTGCCGTTATAAAAGGTATAAATGCTTTTTTATTTTTAAATGCCGATTCTATTCTATTCATATATTTTTTCTCCTCTGTATCTTGCAATTGCTGCAACGTCTTTGTCGCCTCTTCCGGAAAGGCAAATTATTATGCTTTCGTTTTTATCCGTCTTCGGTGCAAGTTTTCTTGCATAAGCAACGGCATGCGCACTTTCTATTGCACAAATTATACCTTCCGTCCTTGCAAGATATTCAAATGCACTTACGGCTTGTTCATCGGTAACGGGAACATATTCGGCTCTTTTGGTATCGTGCAAATAAGCATGTTCCGGGCCTATTCCGGGGTAATCAAGACCTGCCGATATTGAATAAACTTCCGCAATTTGTCCGTATTTATCCTGGCAAAAATAAGATTTCATTCCGTGAAAAATTCCTATTTCACCTTTAGCAACGGATGCTGCATGTTTATCGGTATTAAGCCCTTTACCTGCTGCTTCACAACCGATAAGTTTTACATTTTTCTCTTCTATAAAGTTATAAAACATTCCCATGGCATTGCTTCCTCCGCCTACACATGCAATAACCGCATAAGGAAGTTTGCCTTCATATTCCAAAATTTGTTGTTTTGCTTCTTTACTTATAATACTTTGAAAATCTCTAACTATTGTGGGAAAAGGATGCGGTCCCATAACGGAACCTAAAACATAGTGTGTATCGTTTACCCTGTTAGACCATTCTCTCATGGCTTCGTTTACCGCATCTTTTAAAACTCTTGTTCCAGATGTTACCGAATGTACTTTTGCACCCAATAATTTCATTCTGTAAACATTTAATGCCTGTCTTTTGGTATCTTCTTCTCCCATAAATATTTCGCATTCCATGCCTAAAAGTGCGGCTGCGGTAGCTGTTGCAACTCCGTGTTGACCGGCACCGGTTTCTGCGATAACCCTTGTTTTACCCATTTTTTTTGCAAGGAGGACTTGTCCTAAAACATTATTTATTTTATGTGAACCGGTGTGGTTTAAATCTTCTCTTTTTAAATATATTTTTGCACCGCCCAAATCTTTTGTCATATTTTCGGCATAATATAAAAGGGACGGTCTTCCGGCATAATTTTTTAATAATGTATTTAATTCATTTACAAATTCCGGATTATTTTTATAACAGTTATAACTTTTTTCAAGATTTGTTATTTCATTCATAAGTGTTTCCGGAATATATTGCCCTCCGTATATTCCAAACCTTGTATTACCCATTTTTTACTCTCCTAACCAATGTTAAAATTTTATTTTTATCTTTTACTTTATTTGTTTCTACACCGCTTGATACATCTATGCAATACGGATTTAATTTTATTGCCGATTCTATATTATTTTCGTTGATACCGCCTGCAAGAAAATACGGTCTTATAAAATTATTTAATAAATTCCAATCAAATGTTTTACCTTGCCCCATTCCGGCATCAAACATTAAATAATCCGCTTGGCAGTTTCGCCATCGAATAATATCTGTTGCTGTTTTTACTTTTATTGCTTTGATTATTTTTTTTGAACAAACTTTTTTTAAATCGGATATATAATTTTCGTCTTCATCACCGTGAAGTTGAATAAAATTTATAATATTTTCGTTGCAAATTTCAACTATATTATTCATATCTTCATTAACAAAAACACCAACGGATAAAATTTCTTTGTTTAATTTGTTTTTTAATTTTTGTGCGGTTTCTTTAGTTACTTGTCTGCGGCTTTTTGCAAATACAAAACCTATGTAATCGGGCATTGCCTCATTTACATATTCTATATCACATTCTCTGAACAAACCGCATATTTTTATTTTTGTCATTTTAATTTTTACCTCACACAAATAAATTCAACTACGAGATTCCCGCTAACGACCTGCGGGAATGACAGAAGGTGGAGAGGAAACAAACCGCAAATTTTTATTTTCATTTTTATTTTACCTCTCACAAACAAACTGAACTACGAGTTTCCCGACAGAGACTTTCGGGAATGACAGATGATAGTGAAGTTAGGAATTGTTTTTTATTTTTACTTAGCATCATACTTTCGCCGATTAACGCACCGTTAAAACCTGCTTGTTTTAATATCTTTATATCTTCTGCCGTTTTTATTCCGCTTTCGGAAATTAATATTTTATTGTCGGGAATAAACTTTCTTAATTTTAAAGATGTATTTATATCAACAGTAAAAGTTTTTAAATCCCTGTTGTTTATTCCTATAATTTCAGCACCGCTGTTTAATGCTTTTTTTATTTTTTTTTCATTATGTGTTTCAACAAGACAATTTAAGTTTAAATTTTTTT
>NZ_CACWEU010000101.1:0-2038 GCF_902760015.1 Candidatus Ruminimicrobium bovinum | reverse complement strand
ATGGCATAACTGCAGGTTCAGGATTATAATTTTGGAATTTATTTCTTAAACTTTCTTTTAAAATATTTTCTATATTAGTTTTCTGTTGTTGAAACATTCAATAATTGCTCCTTAATAAATGGTATAAATTTTCTTGCAGATTTATATTGTTTAAATATTTCTTCTGGGTTTTTTGAATTATATTCGTATCTAGCAAAATCCTCATGTGCAAATAAATTTCTATTATGTCCAAGTTCAATAAAATCTATCATATTTTTCTTTCTTTTTCCTTCTTCTTGAAATTTTCTATTTATGCTTGTTTCAAAATCTTTGCCAAATAATTTTAAAAAACGATTTACATTGTTACTATCCCAATCAAAAAGAGTATGATATTTTCGTTCCAATGCTTGTTTTTCTATAAAAGAAACTAGTTGTTTATTCTGGTTAGAAACTGAATAGACATAATTTTTTAACATGTCAGTCATTTGAACTTCAAATAGACTAGCACTTGATAGTATTAACACTTTTCTCATTGTATTAGTATAGTCAGTTAAAACAGATATCTCGCCACTTTTTTCTAATATTTTTTTTATCTTTCTATATTCTGTATACAAATTATGTATGGATGTTTTATTCATTACAATAAATTCTCTTTTGCAAGTTTTATTCTTTCTGCAACATGTTGTTTGCTTGCGGTAGATTCAGTTGATGCATTTTTGAAGTCTTTATTATTTTTTAAATTATCAATTTTTTTAACACAAGCCTTATGTATTTTAGTAATATCTCTTTGTTCATATGCTTTTTCACATAATACTGTAAATATTGATTCAAAAAAAGAAATATTAAATTTATTTTTTTCTGTACAAAAAATATCTTTATTATTTAATGAACAAATATAATTAATGAATTCAATAAACAAAACTTTTAAAAAGTCTATTTCTTCTTCTTTAAAATTTTTTGCTTTATCTGAAAAATCATTAAGAAAACTTGTCATACTTGGTGAATATTCTTTATATGAAAGCAACATTGCAAAACTTCTTAATAAAATTTCAACATCCTTCATATATATATCTGGTATAGGACTGGATAGTAAATATCTCCAATTATTGTTTAAATTCAAATTATATAACATATCATAAAATTTAGAGTGATACATACATTTTCTAATTTCTTGAGGTTTTAATTTAACACTACCAGAATTAAGTCTATTAAATATTTCATACATTGATGAACTATCATTTTTAGGAGAATTTTGTTTTAAAATAATATTTCTTATTGTTTTTAAACCAAAAACAAAGCATTCTTCATCGTTTAAAGTTGCAAAGTTCTTGTTATAATAATTACTTTTTTCTGACAAATTAAGATTGAAAGCAGAAAAATATTTTGTATCTCTTAAAATCTTTTCTGGAATCATTGATGGATTTTGGAGTTTTTCTATTGTTGTGGATTCTTGAACATTTTTATTCATTATTTCATGTAATTCTACTCTCTTATCTTTTTTCGAAAAAAAACCTTTTTTAAAAAATATATTGTCAATAATCTTTGCTGTCCATCAATAACAAAAAAATTATTTCTCTGCTCTTCATATAAAAAAACTTGAGATATTGGAATACCAATAATCAATGACTCTATTAATTTAGATGTCATTTTTTTATCCCAAACATAGTTACGCTGAAAATCTGGAATTTTTATAACTCCTTTATCCATAAGATCAACAATTGTATTTACATTAAAATCATTAGGAGAAACAGAAATATCATATTCAGTAATGTTCACTTCTTCTTTTTCAGTATCATAATCTCCAATGAATGTATTTTTATTTTCTTCCATTAATTAATCCTCCTTCAAATGAAAAATAATTTCTGCATAGGCATTCTTGTCTTTTTCGGTTCTGTTTAAAACTGGTCTTTTAAATTGATTCACTATTTTCATTCCGGCAAGTTGTGCAATTTTCGGATATAAATTATATTTATCGTTTGCAACTAAAAATACATTGTAATCTTTTTTTAAATATTTTTTACTATTATCCAAAACCGCAGAAATACCCTTTACATAATCT
>NZ_CACWEU010000100.1:0-2506 GCF_902760015.1 Candidatus Ruminimicrobium bovinum | reverse complement strand
AACGGCAAAACGGCAACAGTGGAAAGGAGAGATTAGAGTTTAATAATCATGTTGACTGATTACACAAAAACAATACAAATTTTAAACCCATCGAATTCAATGGGTTTAGAAATAGAACCGATTCAAATGTATTTGCATTAATTCTGATTTTTTTGAACTACCGAGAAATCATCGGTAACTGAATTTTATATATATTTTGTTGGTGATATTACCAAAATTATTGGTAAGAGCGATAGAAAATAAAAAAATGGAAGAGAAAGGGCAAAGGTGAAAGTTTTGAAAAATCCCTAACTTCCCAAAGAGGAGTTGAACCTTCCCCCTTATCCCCAGTCCAATTCTGTTGAATTTTGGTTTTATTTTACGAAATACTTGCAAGGTTTTATTTCCAATTGCTTAGAAATTGTTGAATAATACAAGTCATAGAAATTACAAGGTTTTACCTTGTTTTCTAGACAATATTTATTTATAATCCTCACAACTTTTCTCTTATCTTCTATAGATACTTTCCTTCCAAAAATAATTGCATCTAAATCTTCAAATTTATAGTTTGCAATTCTATTTTGCTTATCTTCATATATAGTAAAGAAAGCTTCTCTTTTAAAAATTCTGTACTCTTGTTCATATTCCCAATTTTTCGATTTTGTACAAATGTAATCTTTAGCCTTTTTATGATAATTTACCATCCATTCCTTATCATTATTGTATTTTTTAAGACAACAACTAAATTTAGTTTGTTCATAATTGGCAAGCCAAAATTTATCGATTATAGCCAATGGTACACATCCTAATGAAGTAAAAAAATCAATTTCTGGATAATTATTTGAATATATAATCTTATTAAATTCATGTTTATGAAATTTTCTATTTATTTCAATTCCTTTATCACTACAACTCACTCCAGAAAGAGAATTCAAGTTAATATACATTGAATTATTCTCTTTTTCTATTTTATATTTTAAACAAATACCATTTTCATTATTAGCATAGTGTGCCCACATAGGTTCATTGCGAAATGTTGCAGAAAAACAAGCAACACAAGAATTTTTATACAATAACTTTTTAATATTTTTTATATACAATTCTGGAAAATCAAAAATTAAAATACTTATATTGTAAGTATCCTTATCTTTATACATATTGTTCATATATATTTTACTAAACTGATATAGATAATTAAACTTATTGATTTCGTTTAAAACATCTTCTTTAGAATATAATCCATTAATCAATAAATCTATTGTTCGTAAAGATCCTCGCCAAGTCTTTACTTCGTTATAAATTTCATTGTATTTTTTTTCTTCAAGAGGATTAATTTTCCATACAAACTTTCGTATTTCCGTATTTATTACTAAATATGCATAAAGATGTATGCTTTTTAAAATTAATAATATTTCATCTACTGTAAACTTTTTATTTGATTGTGCTAATTTTTTTGGAATATCAGCAATACATTGAAAACTAAAAAATTCATAATAAATTGATTTAAAAACAGTTTTAAATTCCGGCACATCTAAAGCATCTATTGATAAAAAAGCTAGTAAATGCTCAGTATCTATTTTCCCTCTTTTTTCCTTAATGCTTACATCACAACATAAATTCGTTAATACATATAAGTAATGTTTTAATAATCCCTGAAAAGCTATTTCATCCCCTTGCCAAACAATATTCATATAATCTTCCATTTGGTCGTTTAGTTCGTCCAGTTTGGCAAAATATATTTCAAGGTTTTCAAGTTCTTTGTATTCAAATAATTTATCTATTGAACGATAACGATATAAATATTCCATGTTTTAACCATTACTATGTTTCCGCAAAAGGTTTCAAACCCAACAAATCATCCTCAAAAGGATGACTTATTTTCTTATCCTTTAATTCTTGCTGTATTCCTTCTATATTTTTTTCTTCACTTTTTGTTAATTCTCTTAAGTTACTCATCCTTACTATCTCTTAATTCTCTGTAAATACTGGCTAACAGTAATTTCTTTATGAATTTTAGATTTTCCGCATCTTCTTATGCCGGTAATAACTTTTATAAAACTATTATTTTTATTGTTTATTAATTTATTAAGATAATAATCTCTTTTAAAAATCATTTACTCTCCTTTATAATAATTCACTTTACAAAAATGCATAAATCCGCATTTTTGTTTATTGTATTATTTAATATTATTTTTGTCAAAACAATAACAAATTTCTTGCTATCGTTTGTTGTTTTTTAAAGGATTTACGGATTTTTGCAGTTCGTTGTTTTTTATCGTTGTCGTTCAAGACTTTAATATTTTAGTTTAAAATAAAGGAAATAAAAAAATGTATAATTAACGGCACCGGATTGCCACAAAAATTTTTCAAAAATTTTTCGCATGACGAAAAAGGTGGAATTGCTTTGCTTCGCTCGTAACAGAAATTAAACTTTTAAGCGATAAATATCCCAAGGAAATATAAATTTTGTTTTTTCCGTATCGGTATTGTCACCGATAATACTAATACAATAAGATTTTGAAAGTTT
>NZ_CACWEU010000099.1:0-16819 GCF_902760015.1 Candidatus Ruminimicrobium bovinum | reverse complement strand
TTACAAGAGACGGAGACGATTTACATACCGAAATAAAACTTACATTTGCTCAAGCCGCACTCGGTTTGGAATATGATGTTCCCGTACTTGAAGGAACGGTTAAAGTAAAAATACCGCAAGGAACACAACCCGGAACAATACTTAGAATAAGGGAACAGGGTTTTCCCGTTTTAGGCAGAAGAATAAAAGGCGATTTGTATGTTAAAATAAATGTAACCGTTCCGAAAAGTTTAAACAGCGACCAAAAGAAAGCATTGTTTGAATTTGCAAAAACTATGGGTGAAGTTCCAAAAGATGCCGTTTTGAAAAACGACAGTTTCTTTAAAAAGTTTTTCAGTTAATTTTTTAACAAGGTCTTTTTTTACTTTTATAAATTAAAAAACGGATAGTGTTAGTTATTAATAAACCTTAAATGATGTATAATATTGGAAGATAAGGAACAACAGATAAATAATATAAAAGGAGTAAAAATGAAAATAGCAGTAACTTATGAAAACGGGGAAATTTTTCAGCATTTCGGACATACGGAAAATTTTAAAGTTTACACTATAGAAAATAAAAAAATAGTTTCTTCGGAAATAATTTCAAGTAATGGAACAGCTCATGAATCTTTAGCCGGAATGTTAAAAAGTTTAGGAATAGTAACTATAATTTGTGGTGGTATAGGTGGCGGTGCAAAAGTTGCTTTGACACAAGAAGGTATAACCGTATATCCGGGAGCAACCGGTAAAGCAGATGAAGCAATAAATGCTTTGTTAGATGGAACTTTAAACTATAATCCCGATGTGCAGTGTTCTCATCATAATCATGAACACAACCATGAACACAATTGTCACGGCGGTGAGAACGGTTGTCATCATTAAGAAAACAAGCTTCCTGCAATCTGCAAAAAAGGCGGCATTTTTTGTAGACAGTATATACAAAAATTTCTTATAAGAATATAGTTTCAAAAATATTTTTAGTGTTATCCGAGTAAATTTTTTTGTTCACTTTAAAAGACCGCAAATCATTAAAATTGTTAATACTAAAGGCACTATATATTTTACCAAAACGGAAAACAGTTTGTATATATATTCGTTTTTAAAAATTAAAACTTTTTTAATTTTAACAAACCACCCGAATATAATGCAGATTATTATTGAGTTTAACGGCATTAATATATTTGATGTTATAAAGTCGAACAAGTCAAAAAAACTTTTTGAAAATATTTTAACATTACTCAAAAAACCAAACGATAAAGAAACCGGTAAAGCAAGTATTGCAATTATAACAAACACCAAGCCGGCTGCTTTTTTCCTTGATAAATGAAAGTTTTCAATATAAGCTGCGGTTTGTACTTCAGCCAAACTTATTGCGGAAGTTAATGCAGCAAAAAGAAGAAGTATAAAAAACAAAATTGCCAAGAAAGAACCATAAGGCATTTGTGCAAATATTTTCGGTAATGTTATAAAAACAAGCCCGGCACCCGAATCGGATTTTAAACCGAAAGAAAATACGGCAGGAAATATCATAATTCCCGCAAGTAAAGCAAATATTGTATCTGCAAATATTATTAAATATGCATTTTTAACAATATTTTCTTTTTCTTTCATATAACTGCCATATACCAACAAACAGCCCGCACCTATACTTAAAGTAAAAAACGATTGCCCGAGTGCGGCAAGTATCATTTCAAAACTTATTTTGGACATATCCGGTTTGAACATAAATTCCAACCCTTTATGTCCGTTAGGTAAAGATATTGAAACTATCGCTAAAACAATCAATATCAATAAAAATGTCGGCATCATTATTTTGTTGCCTAATTCTATACCTTTATTAACTCCTCTATAAACGAAAAACACACATGCAGTTAAAAATACTAAAGTTAATATATAAGGTAAAAAAGGTAATGCTACAAAACTTAAAAAATAATCGGAATGATTTTCAAGTTTATGGTTTATAAAATTTATATAGATATAATGGATTATCCAACCGCCTACAACAAAATAAAAAGATGATATTACCGTAGCGGTTATAACATTTATCCAACCGAAAAATTTAAGTTTAGGATTAACAATCGCATAAGCACCTACATTTTCTTTTTTTGTATATTTGCCGATTGAAAGTTCGCAAATTAAAGGAATAACACAAATTGTTAATATAAAAAACATATATACAAAAAGAAAAACAGCACCACCGTATTCCCCCATTATGTAAGGAAATCTCCAAATATTTCCGAGCCCTACGGCAGAACCTATAGCGGCAAACAAAAATAAAATCTTTGAACTCCATTGTTCCCTGTTGTTTTGCATAATTTTTTCCCTATAAAGTTGATAATTTAACCATAATATTACAATATTATAAATTGCTTTACAATTTTTTGCTTGCAAAAATTCAATTTTATTTCTATTATATTAGAAATGAAAATCAAAAATTTCTTTTTAGAATTTGCAAACGGAATATATGAGAAAAGATTTCATTTTCTTATAGCTTGTTTTGCTATTTTATTAAATTGGGCGGGACATACTTTCCTTTATGAAAACAGCTACAGATTTTTAACTTTTGATATGGTAGGAACATTTGTTGCCGCAATAACGTTAGGAAGTGTTTGGGCAATACTTGTTGCAATAACAACTCCTATAGTTTTATCAAACATTTCATCACCCTATTTTATTTATCTTGCAATTACAAATATTACTGGAGCAATTTTTTGGGGTTGGCTTGCAGAAAGCGGAAAGTTGAAACTTTTTAATTTAAAAACCAAAAGTGATATAAAAAATATATTTTTTATTGCAGTAAAATTTATTTTATTTGCGGGAATAGCAGTAGGGTTGTTACTGGCTTTGCCTTCTTCCATTATCAAAAATGTTATTTTTCAGGATGCTGTTTTTAAACAACCGTATTCAATTTATTTTACCGAACTTTTCAGGAGTATTTTTAATATAAGCAACAATGAAACTTACGGTTTAATTATAAATTATGTCGCAGAAACGTTTATTGAAATTCCGAATATGTTAATAACCGTTCTTATAGGCAGTATTATATCATTAACTATTTTAAAATATAATACTTTAATGTTAACCGAAAATTACGAAAAAATTTTAATAAAAAAAAATATAAGTTGGTTTAAAATTTTTGTTTCTTCCGTAAGCAAAACAGAATTTATATTATTTTTAATATTAGGTTACATATATATATATACCGTTAAATTCATATCCAATACAAATTTAACAAGAATTGTTGAACAATCCCCTACCGACAGTATTCAAAACTTTATATTTACGGAAATGATTACAATTCCGTTAATAATTATAATAATTATTCTGTTTTTTAAATTAATTATTCCTTTTAAAGAAAACGAAACTATTCAAAACATATCATACCTCAGAAAAAATTTTTTATACGGAAAAGGTTTTGAAACAGACATTTTAAATTTCATATATATACTGTTTGCAATTTCCGTTGCGGTTTTTCTGTTTTATTTATGGACAATAATTCATTTAACCGGAATTACACCCATAAAATATTATCAAATGACTTCCGATATTCCGGCCAACATAAATAATTTCTTATGGCTTATAATACTTATTGTTGCTTTTATTTTAATTGATAAACATAATAATAATTTAACATATAACATATCCCTCGAAAACGAATTGATAAAAAAACAAACCGTGCAGGATTTGCATACTTCTTTTGATAAACAAATACAAAAATTACAAATATTGGAACTGAATTGGAGCCGTGATACAATAGAACTTTTAAGAAGCAGCAGGCATGACCTTGTAAATCAGTTGGAAAAAACAAAAACAGGTTTTAACGATATATTATCGGAAGTATACGAAAAAGTTATAACACCGTATAAAGATGATATTTTGGAAAACCAGAAAAAGACAAGGCAACATATTGAAGATTTAACCGCAGGCAGACTTAGAAAAATTTTTATTTCCGAAATAAAAGAAAGCTTGTCCGAATTAATAAACAATTATAACGAAAAATTAAAACCTTACATACAAATAGAATTAAAAGAAAAAATAACGGGCGCTAATTCCTATTGTTATGCAAACAGATTATTGTTTATAGCAATAAATAATGTTATTGACAATTCCGTTTTTGCCTTGCAAAAATTATTGCTAAACGACGGTTTTATTGCGCAAATTTCCATAAATTTAGAAATAACAAATAATTTCTTACATATAAAAATAACGGATAATGCGGGAGGCGTTGACGAATTGACACTGCCGAAAATATATAAAGAACAAATTACAAGTTCAAAAGGAAACCGGCTCGGAGAAGGGACAATTCATGCCGCCTATTTTGTAAAAATTTTAAACGGTAAAATAACAGCAGAAAATATTAACAACGGTAGTTTTAAAGGTTTACAAACCGATATTATTTTACCGGTTAGGGAGGGATAAATGGCAACCGAACACAAAAAACTTATAGCAATAACCGATGATGACGGTAATATAAGGGCTTCTTTGGAAAGAACTCTTTTAAAGCATTTTGATAATATTGAAATAAAACAGTTTGCAACAACAATAGAATTAAAAAAATTCATTTTAAATAATCCTAATATTATAGATGTTTTAATTTTGGATATTCATTTCGGCATAGGTGAAACGGGTATAGATATATTGCCTTTTATAAAATCAACTTCACAAATGACACAAATAATTTTACTTACCGCAATGGAAAGAGCTTACGGACAATCTGTAACAGAATCAGCAGGAGATATGATTTTTGATTTTATGTCAAAACCGGTTACCGAAACAGAGCTTATTATAAAAATAAAAAAGGCATTGGCTCATAATGATACATTTGCGGATAAATTTAAAGATTTGGAAAATAAAAACACGGTGCTTACTTCAATTTTGGATAATGCAAATTTACAAAATGCCGCAGGCAGAGCTTTTGAAAAAGAAGTAGGTGAAAAAATAAAAGGTATGTCAAGAATATTTATGCAAGGTGAATTTGCACCTAAAAACAATATAATTATTAACGGGCAGGAAATAGATACCATTGCATTTACCGCAGCACCGTTACCGTTTTCTGTTTTACTTTTTGAAGCCAAATATTTTCCTAATGCAAAACTTAGCGGAAGTGTAAACGAAGCAACAAAAGTTATTTCAAACGGAACGGAAATCACGTCGGAAAAAAGAAGAAATTTATTTGAACAATCGGACAATCAATTTAAACAGGTAAGTAAAAGAATAGAAAAAATTTTAAGAGATAATAATTTTAATAACAGAGATGAAAAGTTAAGACCTTTTATTCAAACATTTGTTGTATTTACCGATTCAAGCGATATATCTCAACTAAATACTGCAAATGCAAATAAATATATTAAATTATTAAAATTACAAAACCTTACACAAGACTTTATTATAAAAACCGTTTTTTCTTTACCGAAAAGAACTGTTCCGGAAAATGTAAAAAATATAATTCTTAATAATTTAACCAAATAGTATTGAAATTATAAAAAAATAATAACAATCAAACCGGTAATAATTGCCGAATAAAATCCGGCAACAACATCATCCAAAATTACACCGTTTGCATTTAGAATATTTTTATCTATATACCCTACAGGAAAAGGTTTTTTAACATCAAACAATCTGAAAAATAAAAAACCTGCAAGATATATCCATAAATTATCAATATTATTTTTTAAATAATTTGCAACAAATAAAAAAGATACGGATTGCCCGACAAATTCATCTATAACCACAAAACCGGGGTCATGTTTTGTCCGTTTTAAAACTTCATGTATTGATATTAAAGCAACTATATATCCGCAAATTATTAAAACTAAAAGTCCTTTTAGTCCGAAATAAAAACAAACTAAAAATATAAAGGGAATGCTTATAAAAGAACCGGCTGTTCCCGGTGCTTTCGGGAAATAGCCGGTTCCGAAAAGAGTTGCCGCTAATAAAGCTGCTTTTTGTTTCATATTTTTATAAAGTTACAAAGTTACGGGACTATCAGTAAAAAAACGACAAAACAACTTATAATCCGATAAACTTATAAACAAATTTATAAAATTACCGTTTTAACTTTTGTTACACCTTCAACTTTTGCAATTTTTGATATTACATCGGCTGAAACTTCGCCGTCTATTTCCAAAACGGTTACGGCTTGTTTACCTGTTTCTTTTCTGCCGACAGTCATACCTGCAATATTTATTGAAGCGGAACCTATTATTGTTCCCAATGTTCCTATAACACCCGGTTTATCGGTATTGTTAATAAATATTTTATGTCCTTCCGGTTTTACATCAACATTTAAACCGTTTATTGAAACTATTCTCTGTTGTTTATCAAATAAAGTTCCCGCTATTGAATATTCGCCTTTATCGGTTTTAACTTTTGCAAGTATCAAGTTGTTAAAATCTTTAACATCTTTTACTATAACTTCTTTTATATTTATACCTCTTTCTTTTGCAACCGTTATTGCATTAACCGAATTAATATTCAAATCCAAAATTTGCCCCAACAAACCTTTTATATAAGCAACCGTTAAAGGATTTGTTTTAAATTCAGAAACCGTTCCGCAATAATTCAATTCAATTTCGGAAATTCCGCCTTCAACAATTTGTCCCTGGAACGAACCGATTTTATCGGCAAGTTCAATGTATGGCATCATTTGTTTTTGTGTATCCCAATCTACCGTTGCAACATTTACGGCATTTCTTATCAAACCTTTCGTAAAGAAATCTATAACAACACCCGCCATTTCTATTGCAATTTTAACCTGGGCTTCTTCGGTTGAAGCTGCCAGATGAGGAGTTGTTATAATATTCGGTGTTGTTTGAATTGACCAGTCAACGGGAGGTTCTTTTACAAAAACATCAAGTGCCGCATTTGCAACTTTACCCGACTTAACGGCTTCGATTAAATCGGCATCGTTGATTATTGCACCCCTTGCACAATTGATAATTCTGACACCGTCTTTCATTTTTGCAATATTAGCTTTATTTATCATTCCCCTTGTATCATCGGTTAAAGGTGAATGTATAGATAAATAATCCGCCTGTTTAAATACTTCGTCAAGTGTTGTTAATTCTATTCCGTTATTTTTTGCAACTTCGGCACTTGCAAACGGATCATAAGCTACAACTTTCATACCGAAAGACAATAACCTTTTTGCAACTTCATTACCTATTCTGCCAAGCCCGATAAGCCCGAGTGTTTTACCGAATATTTCGTTACCCATAAATTTTTTCTTTTCCCATTTTTGTGCCTGCATCGAGGTAACGGCAGCGGGAATATTTCTTGCCATTGAAAGAATAAGCCCTATTGTATGTTCGGCAACCGATATTGTATTTCCGCCGGGAACATTTGAAACAACTATACCTTTTTGTGTGGCTGCTTTTTTATCTACATTATCAACACCTGTTCCGGCTCTTCCGATAAATTTTAGTTTTTGTGCGGCTTCTATAATCTCAGCGGTAACTTTAACCTCGGAACGAATTATAAGCCCGTCGTAATCTTTTATAATTTCTTTAAATTTTTCCGGTGAAGGTTTTGCATGAACCTCTACTTTAAAATCAGGGTGATTTAATAATTGATCCAACCCTTCCTGGCTGTCATAAGTCATCAAAATTTTGTACATTTTTGCACCTCTCATATTTTTTACTTACTTTTTTTATTTTCAAAAGCATATTTTATAACTTCGTCCATATGTTTAACGGGAATCATTTTTATTTTTTTCTTTACATTTTCGGGAATATCAACTAAATCTTTTTTATTTCCCTCCGGGAATAAAACCATATCTATTCCTTCCCTGTAAGCAGCCAAAACTTTTTCTTTAAGCCCGCCTATGGTTAATGCCCTTCCTCTCAATGTAATTTCACCCGTCATGGCAAGTTTTTTTCTAACCGGTTTATTCATACATACCGAAGCCAAAGCCGTTGCCATTGCAAGCCCGGCACTGGGACCGTCTTTCGGAACGGCACCTTCGGGAACATGCACATGAAAATCCGTATTTTTAAACATTTTTTCATCTATCTTTAATTTTTTTGCCGACGATTTTACATAAGTAAACGCGGCTTGAACAGACTCCTTCATAACATTACCCAGCTGTCCGGTAAGGTTTAACATTCCTTTACCTTTCATTTTGTTTACTTCTATTGTTAATGTTTCGCCGCCGACTTCCGTCCATGCAAGCCCTGTTACAACCCCCACATCGTTTTCGGAAATTTTTTCCCTTTCATAATGGGCAACACCTAAATATTTTTCTACTTTTTGTCCCGCTATTTTAACCGTTTTTAAATTATTTTTTAATGACAGTTCCGTAGCGGCTTTCCTGCAAAGGTTTGCTATCTCCCTGTTTAAGTTTCGGACGCCTGCTTCCCTTGTATAACTTGCAATTATCGTTTTAACCGCTTCATCGTCTATAGTTAATTCTTCATCTTTTAAACCGTGATCTTTTTTCTGTTTCGGAATTAAAAATTTTTTTGCTATAGATAATTTTTCTTCATCGGTATATCCGGAAAACCTTATAACTTCCAACCTGTCAAGCAAAGTTACCGGAATATTGTTTAACGTATTTGCCGTTGTAATAAACATTACATTTGATAAATCGTAATCAACATCCAAATAATGGTCACCGAAAGCATAATTTTGTTCCGGGTCAAGCACTTCAAGAAGTGCTGCCGACGGATCGCCCCGCCAATCACTGCCCATTTTATCTATTTCGTCAAGAATAAAAACAGGGTTACCCGAACCTGCCTTTTTCATGGATTGTATAATTTTACCGGGCATTGAACCTATATAAGTTCTTCTGTGTCCTCTTATTTCGGCTTCATCCCTAACACCGCCCATGGAAATTCTGACAAAATTTCTGCCTAAACTTCTTGCAACCGATTTTGCTATTGAAGTTTTACCTACACCCGGTGGACCTATAAAACAAAGTATCGGCCCTTTTATTTTATTAACTCTTGATAAAACCGCCAAATATTCTATAACTCTTTCTTTTACTTTATCCAAACCGTAATGATCCTGGTCTAAAATTTCTTTTGCTCTTTTCAAATCAAGATTATCTTTCGTCATCTTTTGCCAAGGTAAATCCAAAAGCCATTCTATATATGTTCTTATAACACTTGACTCGGGAGATGTTGCCATCATTTTTTCCATTCTGTCAAGTTCTTTTTCGGCAACTTTTCTTGCCTGCTCGGACATTGAACTTTCTTTAACTTTTTTTCTTAATTCGTCAATTTCTTTACTGTTGTCATCTTTTTGTTTAAGTTCTTTTTGAATCGCCTTCATTTGCTCGTTCAAATAATATTCTTTTTGATTTTTTTCTATTTGGCTGTGAACTCTGTTTTGTATTCTTCTTTCAATATTTAAAATTTCAATTTCGGAATTTAAAATTTGTCCTATTTTATCCAACCTTTCCAACGGAGAAACAGTTTCCAATATTGATTGTTTTTCGTTTTGTTTTATTGAAACATGCGAAGCAATGGTATCCGCAAGTTTTGAAGGTTCATGAATATTTGAAATGGAAATTGAAATTTCCATAGGCATTCTGGGGTTAAGTTTTACATATTGTTCAAATAAAGATATTGTACTTCTCATCGCCGCTTCAACTTCAGGTGTTTTATCAACGGCATCGTTAAATATGTTTATCCCCACCTCAACATACCCTTTATCACTTAACCTGAAGTCCGTCCACTCGGCCCTTGTTATACTTTCAACCAAAACTTTTAATGTTCCGTCGGGCATTTTAAGCATTTGTAAAACTTCACAAACCGTTCCTATTTGATAAATATCATTAGGCGACGGATCTTCTATTTGTAAATTTTTTTGTGTAACAATAAAAATATATCTGCCCGATGTCATTGCTTCTTCCAATGCTCTTACTGATTTATCCCTTCCAACAGCCAAAGGAAGTACCATCGCGGGAAATAAAACAACATCCCTGACAGGAAGCATAGGCAACGATTTCGGTATTTCTTTAAAATTTTTATCTATATCACTCATGCTATCTCCTTGTTTTTATAAACAATTTTCGGCTGAGTTTTTTTCCTAACCGTATCCAAATCGACAATACATTTTTGAACTTTATCATCTTTAAACTTGGAATACATCGTTTCCAACAATATACTTTCAAGCATTGACCTTAAGCCCCTTGCACCGGATTTTCTTTCTATTGCAAGTTTGGCAATTTCTTTTAAGGCATCATCTTCAAAAATAAGTTCTATATTTTCATTTGCAAAAATTTTTATATATTGTTTAACCAAAGAATTTTTGGGTTCTTTTAATATACGGACAAAATCATCAACGGTTAAATGTTCCAATGTTGATACTACCGGCAGTCTTCCCACAAGTTCCGGAATAAGCCCGAATTTTATTAAATCCTGTGTTTGAATATCGCGTAAAATTTTATCTTTATCCTGCAATCTTTTTTCCTTATTACCGCTGTTATCATTTAAAAAGCCGACAATTTTTTTGTTGGTTCTTCTTTCAATAATCTTTTCTATACCGTCAAAAGCACCGCCGCAAATAAATAAAATATTTGTTGTATCAAGTGCAATAAATTCCTGTTGGGGATGTTTTCTGCCGCCCTGCGGCGGAACATTTGCTACGGTTCCTTCAATAATTTTAAGCAATGCCTGTTGAACACCTTCACCGGAAACATCTCTTGTTATCGAAGTGTTTTCGGACTTTCTTGCTATTTTATCTATTTCATCTATATAAATTATCCCCATCTGTGCTTTTTTAACGTTGAAATTTGCATTCTGCAAAAGCCGTAACAAAATATTTTCAACATCTTCACCTACATAACCCGCTTCAGTTAAAGTTGTTGCATCCGAAATTGCAAAAGGAACATCAAGCATTTTTGCCAATGTTTGTGCAAGTAAAGTTTTACCCGTTCCGGTAGGACCTACAAGCAAAATATTTGACTTTTGAAGTTCAACATCATTATCGGAAGAAGCCATATTTAAAATTCTTTTGTAATGATTATACACCGCAACCGATAAAATTTTTTTTGCCTGTTCCTGACCTATAACATATTTATCCAAAAACTTTTTTATTTCTCTCGGATTCGGAACTTCTTTAAAACTTTCGGTAACTTCTTTCTGCTCTATGCTATTTAAAACTTTATTTGCTCTTTTTATACAATCGGAACAAATTAACACTTTACCGTTACCGATAAATTTACCGTTTTTTGTTTGTTCACTTCCGCAAAAGGAACACTTCGGCTTATTGATATTATTATTAATGTTATTATCCATTTTTATTTTTTCCTCGGTACTATTACTTCATCAATAATACCGTATTCTTTTGCTTCCTGCGCAGACATATAATAATTTCTTTCGGTATCTGCCATTACTTTTTCTTTGCTTTGTCCGGTATGATATGCAATTATTTCAGACAATTTTTCTTTTGTTATTAACAATTCTTTTGCTTCAATACCGATATCGGTAACTTGCCCGGAAAGACCTCCGCCGTATATCAACGGCTGATGTATCATTATCCTTGAATTTTGAAGGGCATACCTTTTACCTTTACTGCCTGCAGCAAGTAAAACGGCACCAAACGACATTGCCATTCCCATACATATAGCAGTTATCGGACTTTTTATATACTGCATTGTATCATATACGGCAAGCCCCGCGGTAACCATACCGCCGGGACAATTTATATATAAATTTATATCTTTTGTATTATCTTCGGCATCCAAATATAAAAGTTGTGCTATTAAAGAATTTGCAGAATCGGTTGTAATTGCACTTTCATGCCCGCCAACAAAAATAACTCTGTCTTTTAAAAGTCTTGAATATATATCGTAACCTACGGATGTATTTCCGCTTTTATCTATAACCGTCGGTATAAAATTTGGCATTTAACCCCCCTTAAAATTTGCTGTGCAAATTTTGATGTATGGATGTATGGAAGTATGGACTAAAATCACTTCGTGATTTTGAGGAATGGCTGTTTGGATGTATAGATGTATGGAAACTACAAATTGTGTCGTTATATCTCTATACTTCTATACATCTTTACCTCAATTTTGCTTCGCAAAATTTTCTATCCCTCTACTCTATACTTCTATTCCCCTATACATCAAATAAAAATTGCTTTGCAATTTTTATTTTACCGGCATTTCTTTTTCGGTTTCGGTAATTTTGGCATTATCGGTTAAAAATTTAAACAATTTATCTTCTTTTAAAGTTGCGCCGATATCTTCTTTATGTGCATTAAAATACTTTTCAACATCATCTTGTCTTGAAGGATTTGCTTTTAACATTTTTTGCTTTTCTTCTTTCAAATCTTCATTTGAAACAGTCATTTTTTCCAAAGCATAAATTGAATTTAAAATATAAGACAACCGAACATTTTTATCTGCTTCGTCGGCATATTTATCTTTTGATGCTTCTGTTTGCTTATCTATGAAATCCTGCGGAGCACCTTGTCTTTTCATGTAATCTGCCATTCTGTCGGTTAAAACTTTTTGTTGCTGTAAAACAAGCGTTTTGGGAACCTCAAATTTATTTTTTTCCAATAAATGTTCTATTATCTGTTTTTCAACTTCATTATTTTGTCTTCTTATTTCTTCCTGTTCCAACATTTCTTTCATTTTTTTCTTCAAATCTTCCAAATTCTCAAGTCCCATATCTTTTGCAAAATCGTCGTTAAGTTCCGGTAATTGCTTTTCTTTAACTTCAACTATTTTTGTTTTAAATAAAACTTTTTTACCCTGCAACATTTTTTGAGGATAATCTTTAGGATATTCTATTTCAATATCTTTCTGTTCACCTTTTTTTGCACCGATTAAACCTTCTTTAAAACCTTTCAAAGTGTTTTCTGCACCCAAATCAAGTAAATATTCTTTTGCTTTTATTTCTTTTACCTCAACACCGTCGCAAAAACCGTCATAATCAACCAATACAAAACTGTCTTTTTTAACGGTTTCGTCTTTTGAAACAACAAGTTTTGCATTTCTGTCAAGCATAACTTTTATATTTGCATCAATATTTTTATCGGTAACTTTAAATTTTTCTTTTTTTACTTCTATACCTTTATAATCTTTTGCTTTAATATCGGGATGACATTCTGCCTCAAAAACGTACTTAAACGGTTTATCTTCATTTTCAAAATTTATATCACTTACTTTAGGCATATCTATAGGAGCAAAATTTTCTTTTTCCAATGCACTAAAAGCCGTATTTTTTATTAAATTTTCAATGAGTTTTTCTTTTGCAACGGCATCATATTCTTTTTTTACCATATCCATAGGCACTTTACCGGCTCTAAAACCCGGTAACTTTGCCGAAGATTTAATTGCATTAAAAACTGCTTCCAATTCTTTTTTTACATCCGCAACAGGTATTTCAACTTCCGCTTTTAAAAAACACGGTTTTTTTTCCAATACTTTTGATTGAAATTCACATTTTTGAACACTCATAATAACCTCTTTTATAGTATTTATATATTTAATATATAGAATATATATTTTACTATTATCTTCGGTTTTTTGTCAATAAAAAGGAGTATTTTATACAGTACTCAAATTTATTTATTGAATAATTTTATAATTTTTATAAAAATAATATATAATCATAATCATAATGAATAAAAAATTTTTGTTATTTTTTATTTTTATATTTTTTGTTTCTTGCGGTTTAAAACAAATAAAAACTCCGGAAAACTTTGTATATATACCCATACAAACAAAAAACTACACGATAGCAAGTTGGCAAAAAATCACCGATAAACATAAACCGATAAAAATATATGTTGAAGGCGACGGTAATGCTTATACGGCAAAAGGTTATCCGACAAATGACCCTACACCTAAAAACAGTGTGCTACAAAAAATAGCATTTGAAGATGATTATGAAAACATTATGTATTTGGCAAGACCGTGCCAATTTATAAAAGATAAAAATTGTAATCAAACGGATTGGACTACAGGCAGGTTTTCACAAAAAACAGTTGACAATATGTTTGAAGCAATTAAAAAAATATCCGGCAATAATGAAATAATTTTAATAGGTTATTCCGGCGGGGCTTTACTTACCGGCTTGATAATAAATCAATATAAAAACAACTTGAATGTAACAGAATGGATAACAATTGCAGGGCTTTTAAACCATAAAGATTGGACAACATATTGTGATTTGATACCGTTAAAAGATTCTTTGGATTTGGAAGAAATACCGAATATAAAACAGAAACATTTTTTATGTAAAAAAGATAAAGTTATCCCCAATGAACTTACATTGAGAAGAGTTGACAAAAAAGATTGCGTGTTTATAGATACAACACACGATTTAAAAAATGCAGAGAGCTTTTTAAACAATTTTTAGGTTGGCATATTTTGCAAGCAGTTTTTTCCATTGACCGCCGTTAAACAAAACTATAAGTTTTAAATCGTCACCCGAACCTGATTTTTCTATAATTTTACCGTTACCGAAAGTAGGATGTGATACCATTGTTCCTATTTGGTAAGGACTGTTGTCCGTTTGTTTAGGAACATCCATCGTATCTTCAAAAGAAACTTCAACATCTTTATTGAAATTAAATTCATTTCTTGTTTTTACTATTCTGTTTGCCGCAAAGTTTGATAAGTGTTCGGTAAATCCCGCTTCAAAAAGAAACCTTGACGGCATATTCCATTTTGTTTTACCGAATATAGTTCTTTCGCTTGCCCAACTTAAATATAAATTTTCTTTGGCTCTTGTCATACCTACATACATAAGCCGTCTTTCTTCTTCCAATTCGTTTTTATCTTTTTCATATTCTCCGAAAGGAAATAACCCTTCTTCAAGCCCGACTATAAAAACATTTTTAAATTCCAAACCTTTTGCCAAATGAAGTGTCATAAGCGTAACTTTATCGGAACTATCCTCCCAAGTATCGATATCGCTTACAAGTGCAATTTGCGCCAAATAACCTGCCAATGTTTTATCGGGTGAACGGTCTTCAAAATCCTGCACGGCGGAAACAAGTTCTTTTATATTTTCTATTTTACTTTTTGCCTCCGGAGTATCGGCGGCTTCAAGTTCCTTTAAATAACCGATATCATTGATAAGTGTTTCAACTATATATTTAACTGTATGGGTTTGTTTTATATCAATAAAATTTTGAATTGTATTTCTGAAATTATTTAAACCCGCAAGAGAAGCACGCGAAACAACAGTTGTATCCGCATATTTTATTGCTTCAAAAAGAGATATGCTCTTTTCTTTGGCAAAACTTTCCAATTTTTCAATTGATGTTTTACCGATTCCTCTTTTCGGGACATTAACTATTCTTTTAAAACTTATGTTATCGTTCGGATTATGTATAAGTTTTAAATATGCCATAATATCTTTAATTTCAGCCCTGTCATAAAATTTTAAAGAACCGACTATTGCATAAGCAACACCGTTCCTTCTTAAAGCATCTTCCAATGCTCTTGACTGAGCATTTGTTCTGTAAAAAATTGCAAAATCCGACAATTTATAATTTGCATTATTTGCTTTGTTTATTAAAATCATATCGACGGTTCTGTGTGCCTCATCGTTTTCGTTCATATTTTGAAAAACATTTATAACACCGTTATCCTCGTTTTCCGTCCACAATTGTTTTGCAACTCTGCCTTCGTTATTTTGAACTACATTCCAAGCTCTTTTTAAAATTTTCGGCGTCGACCTGTAATTTTGTTCCAACTTAACATTTGCACACTGCGGATAATCTTTTTCAAAAGATAAAATATTATTTATATCGGCACCCCGCCAGGAATAAATACTTTGGTCATCATCACCTACAACACATAAATTTTTATACTTATCGGTTAACAATTTTGTAAGCACATATTGTGCATGGTTTGTATCCTGATATTCGTCAACCATTACATATTTAAATTTTTCCTGATATTTTTTTAATATTTCGGGGTTATTTTGCAAACCGAAAACGGTTTGCATTATCAAATCACCGAAATCAAGTGCACCGTAATTACTTAATTTTTCCTGATATAATTTATATACTGCCGCTACGGTTTGTTGAAAAATATTGGCATCTGCCAAAACATCGTCTGGCATTTTTAAGTCATCTTTTGCACGGCTTATTTTATTTACAAAATATGCAGGTTTAAATTTTTTATCATCGATATTAAGTTCTTTTATACATTCTTTTATAACATTTATCTGTTCGGAAACATCATAAATTAAAAAATTGGGATTTATACCGAAATTTTTTGCTTCAATCGTCAACAAATATGTACAGAAAGAATGAAATGTGGATATTCTGACAAATTGACCTTTTTCGGGAACAAGATATTCCACTCTTTTTTTCATTTCGTTAGCGGCTTTATTTGTAAAAGTAACCGCTAAAATATTATTCGGTGAAATTCCCTGTTCTATAAGGTATGCAATTCTGTATGTTATAACTCTTGTTTTACCCGTTCCGGCACCGGCAAAAATAATCAACGGACCTTCCGTTTGCAAAACCGCCTGTTTTTGAGCGGGATTTAAGCTGTCCAATGATATTGTCATATATATTTTTATTATCTGACGATAATATTATTTAACCTCATATAATTTTTTAAATCCGCAATTTCCAATTGTTTAAAATGAAATAAAGATGCGGCAAGCACGGCAGATGCACCAACTTTGCAAACATCAACGAAATGTTCTTTTTTACCGGCACCGCCGGAAGCAATTACCGGGACATCAACCGCTTTTGCAACCGCTTCGGTAAGGGCTAAATCATAACCGTCTTTTGTTCCGTCTTTATCCATACTTGTCAAAAGAATTTCGCCGGCACCTAAAGAGACTACCTTTTTTGCCCACTCTACAACATCAAGACCGGTATCTATTCTGCCGCCGTTTACATAGACATTCCAT
>NZ_CACWEU010000098.1:0-6444 GCF_902760015.1 Candidatus Ruminimicrobium bovinum | reverse complement strand
GGTCATGCCATATGTTATATTTTTTATTTGCATTGCAACACCTTTTTTTAACTTCTTAAATGTCGCATATGTGTTTTAACTTTTCCATAATGCGCCGCCAACGGCGCCTTATTGCTTTTATATTTATTTTTTTGTATCATAATAAGCTAAGTTTTAAAAATGGGGGAAATTTTTATGAAAAATTTTATATTGTTCGGCCCTCCCGGTGCAGGTAAGGGAACGCAAGCAAAAATAATAAGTAAAAATTTTAATATACTTCATTTATCTACCGGTGATATGCTGAGAGAACAGAAAGACGACCCCATTTTAGCACCTTATATGTCAAGCGGGAAATTGGTTCCGGATGAAGTTATAATAGAAATGGTCTTTAAAAGGTTGCAAAGAGATGATTGTAAAGAAGGTTTTTTGTTGGACGGTTTTCCCAGAACCTTATTACAGGCCGAAAAGTTAAATGAATTTTTAAGAAAAAACAATAAAAAAGTTGATGGTGTTTTTTGCTTATTGGTAAGTGATGATATTATTATAAAAAGACTTTCGGGAAGAAGAGTTTGTCCTAAGTGCGGCGGTAGTTTTAACGTAAATTCAATGCCGCCGAAAAAGGAAAATGTTTGTGATTTTTGCGGTGCGGAATTGGTTCACAGAAAAGATGATATGCCGGAAGTTATAAAAGAAAGAATTTCCGTTTATGAAAAGCAGTCTAAAGTTCTTATAGATTTTTATGATAAATTAAATGTTTTATTAAAATTGGACGGGACATTAAATCCTAATGTTATTTTTGAACGGATTTCCAATTTTGTAAAAAATAATGTAAAATAAAAACCGCTTTGCGATTTTTATTTTAGCTTAGAGCTGAGGGAACGAAGTTCCCGACTCAGCTAAGAAGATGCTTTGTGTTTTCTGCATCAGTTGAATTTGCGGAGCAAGTTTTTATGAGTATCGAATTGAAGAGCCCTTCTGAAATTGAAAAAATGCGGATTGCAGGTAAGGCAGCCGCAGAAATTTTAGAAGGTTTAAGGGCTTTTATTAAGCCGGGAATAAGTACCAAAGATATAGATGTTGAGGTTTATAAAAAAACAAGGTCTTTTAATATGAAACCTGCCTTTTTGGGATACGGCGGCTTTCCCGCATCGGCATGTGTTTCGGTTAATGATGAGTTGGTTCACGGGATACCGAATGACTCTCGTGTTCTTTCTTCCGGTGACATAGTAACTGTTGATATCGGAACGATATATGAAGGATATTATTCCGATACTGCTTATACTTTTCCTGTCGGTAAAATAAATAATTCGGCAAAAAAGTTATTACAAGTTACCGAAGACTCATTATATGTTGCTATAGAACAGGTTAAACCCGGAAACAGACTTGGCGATGTTTCCTACGCAGTCCAAAATTATGCTGAGGGCTTTGGTTTTTCTATCGTTCGCGAGTATTGCGGACATGGTGTCGGCAGAAATTTGCATGAAGAACCGAATGTTCCTAATTTTGGAAAACCGGGAACGGGTGTTCGTCTTGTTGAAGGGATGACTTTTGCTATAGAACCGATGGTCAATTTTGGTAAAAGGCATGTAGATGTTTTGTCCAATCAATGGACCGTCGTTACAAGAGACGGCAGTTTGTGTGCGCATTTTGAACATACTGTTGTCGTTACAAAAGACGGATGTGAAATTTTAACAAAAATTTCATAGTTCGAACAGAAGGAAAAAATGGCAAAAGAAGAAAAAATAGAAATTACGGGCAAAATTTTGGAATCGCTTCCTAATGCAATGTTTAAAGTTGAAATAGAAGGCGGGCATGTAATTTTAGCGCATATCTGCGGTAAAATGAGAATGCACTATATTAAAATTTTACCCGGTGATAAAGTAAAAGTTGAACTTTCTCCTTATGATTTAACAAGGGGAAGAATTACTTATAGAGAAAAATAAAGGCGGGAGAATGTTATGAAAGTTAGAGCATCGGTAAAACCAATGTGTCAAAAGTGTAAAATTGTAAAAAGAAAAGGCGTTATCAGAGTTGTTTGCCAAGATCCGAGACACAAACAAAGACAAGGATAGTTTTAAGAAAAATATAAATACCATAACGGAGGAGTTATAATGGCAAGAGTTGCCGGAGTAGATTTACCAAAACAAAAAAGGTTGGATATAGCATTAAGATATATTTACGGTATAGGACCGGTTCTTTCAAATGCAATAATAAAAGAACTTAATCTTGACCCGGCAAAAAGGGTTAAAGATCTTACCGAAGCCGAAGTTAACCAAATAAATAACCTTATTACGAAAGAATTTAAAGTAGAAGGTGATTTAAGAAGAGAAATTCAGGCAAATATAAAAAGATTGATAGATATCGGCAGTTACAGAGGCATGAGACATAAAAGAAATCTTCCCGTAAGAGGTCAAAGAAGTAAGACAAATGCCAGAACAAGAAGAGGAAAGAGAAAAACCGTAGGTGCGGGAAAAGCACAGGCACAGGCAAAAAAATAAAAAATTAAATTAAGTAATTTGTAGAGGAGACAAACTAATGGCAGACGAGAAAAAATCTGTTTCAAAAAAGAAAATAAAATATTCCGGCGGAATAGCCAGAGCATATATACAATCAACATTTAATAATACAATAGTTTCGATAACCGACGACAAAGGTAATACATTGGCTTGGGCCAGTGCCGGCGGTTCGGGGTTTAAAGGTGCAAAAAAAGGTACTCCGTTTGCGGCACAAATGACTGCAAATGCAGTAGGTAAAAAGGTATTGGATTACGGTGTAAAACAAGTTTCTGTTTTCGTTAAAGGTCCCGGGCCGGGAAGAGAAACGGCTATAAGAGGGCTTCATTCATCAGGTCTTATGATTATGTCAATTAAAGATGTAACACCGGTTCCTCATGACGGTTGTCGTCCGCCAAAACCGAGAAGAGTTTAATAGTTTATTTGTTAAGTAAAATATTTTTGGAGGATTTTAATAGATGTCACGTTATATTGGTTCGGTTTGTAAACAATGCAGAACAGAAAGAGAAAAACTTTTTTTAAAAGGTCAAAGATGTGTTACAAATTGCACTCTTGACAGAAAAAGAGGTAAAAATGCCCCCGGTCAACATGGTGCCAAAAAAGGTAAAATGTCCGATTACGGTAAGCATTTGAGAGAAAAACAAAAAGCAAGAAGAGTTTTCGGATTGTCCGAACAACAGTTCAAAAGATACTTCATTGTAGCTGAAAAAATGCCGGGCTTAACGGGTGATAACTTGTTAAGACTTTTGGAATTAAGACTTGATAATGCGGTATTTAAATTAGGTTTTGCTTCCTCAAGAAAAATGGCAAGGCAAATGGTTATGCACGGAAATATTACCGTTAACGGTAAAAAAACGGATGTTCCCAGATACCAGGTGGCAGTAGGTGATGTTATTTCGGTTAAAGATAAATATAAAACAAATGTTAACCTTGTAAAATTATTGGAAAAACCGGCAAGTGTTCCTGGTTGGTTGGAATTTGATAAAAATGCAATTTCGGGAAAAGTTAAATCCGAACCTGCACCGGAAGAATTTTCTCATCCGATAAACAGTCAGTTGATAGTAGAATTGTATTCAAAATAAAATTAAACGTTTAATAAAGCGTTTTTATGGAGTTATAATAGGATGAAAACACCAAACTTAGACAAATTAAAAAAATTGCAGTTGGAAGAAAAAACAGCAACCAAAACATTCGGAAGATTTTTTGCACAACCTTTTGAAAGAGGTTACGGTCATACAATAGGAAATTCTTTAAGAAGAATTTTACTTTCAAGTATAGATGGCTCTGCCATAACATCCGTTTCCATTAAAGGTGCTCAGCACGAATATGATGTAATAAAAGGTGTTAGGGAAGATGTTCTTCAAATGATTTTGAACCTTAAAAAAGTAAGAGTTAAATTGGTAGGTTCAACCAGTGAAACTTTAACTTTAAAAGTAAATAAAGAAGGTGTTGTTACCGCAGGTGATATTGACAGAAACAGTTCCGTTGAAATATTAAATCCGGAACAGGAAATTGCAAATCTTACCGCAGGTGCTTCTCTTGAAATGCAAATGGAAGTAACAAGGGGCAAAGGTTATGTTTATGCAAGTGATTTGGCAAACAGTCGCAAATATCCCGTCGGAACAATAGTAATGGATGCTTTGTTTTCGCCGGTAACAAAAGTTAATTATGAAGTTGAAAATACAAGGGTTGACCAATCTTTAAATTATGATAAATTAATAATGGAAGTTTGGACGGACGGCTCAATTTCTCCTCAGGATGCTTTAATTGAATCGGCAAAAATATTACAGGCAAGTTTGTCTATTTTTACCGGGCAGGCAACTGTTGTTAAAGAAGAAGAACCTTCCGAAAAAACTGTTGAAGCAGAACCCGTAAAAAAAGCTAATGCCGATAAATCGGAAGATATAAAAAATCAACCCATAAGCATTTTGGATTTATCTACAAGAGCATCAAACAGTTTGAAAAATGCAGGTATAAAAACAGTAGGTGAAATTACCGAATATTCGGAAATAGATCTTATGGAGTTTGAAAAATTCGGTAAAACCTCACTTGTAGAAATTAAAAAGAAATTAGAAGAACTCGGATTATCTTTGAAGGAGCAAAAGTAATGATAAAAAATCATAATACTCGTAAATTAGCCGTTACACCTTCTCATAAAAAAGCAATGATGAGAAATATGACGACAAGTCTTTTTCTTCACGAAAAAGTAACAACAACAGTCCCTCGTGCTAAAGAAGTTGTCAGGTTTGCCGAAAAGCTTATAACCAAAGCCAAAGCTGCAGATTTGAATGCTAAAAAAGCAATTCACAGTGAAATAGCAAATAAAGATGTTGTTAAAAAAGTTTTTGATGTATTGGTACCAAGATATAAAGAAAGAAACGGCGGATACACTCAAATTCTTAAACTTGGCGTCAGAAAAGGTGATGCTGCACAGCAGGCAATAGTTAAATTGGTTATATAAAAATTATTGTTTGTAAATGTTTTATAAGAAATATAAGGAGCAGAAAATTTAATTTTTTCTGCTCTTTTTTATTTTTTAAATTTTTCGCACTTTTTGGTATTTATTTGTTATAATATAAAATTATATTTTTTAAATATAGAGGTTGTTATGGCAGGTTCAAAAAATAAAAATATAAACAGGTTTTTTGTTGCAACAATTTATTGCATTGTTGCGTTTCTGTTGACATATTGTTTTGTATCAACGAAAGAAACAGGTATTATAGGGGAAGCATTGGTGAAAATTCTTAATACTATTTTAGGATACGGATCGTATGCGATACCTGTTCTTTTTTTGCTTGCCGGTATAAAACGTTTTAAAATTTCCATTCAACTTAAACCTAAGTTGGAATTTGTTATTTCCGTATTTATTATTGTTTTTGTATCAGTATTGTTGCAATTGTTTAAAATGTCAGGCGGATGGGTCGGTTCAAAATTGTCTCCGTTTATCATTGAATTTGTCGGCTTTCCCATAGCCGTAGTTTCTGTTTCTTTGTTAATTTTATTTTTATGCATAAAACTTTTAAGGATTTCCATAAAAAATATTATTGCAAGTTTTTGGGTATCGTTAATTGACGATATTAAAGGTTGGAATGATAAAAAGGCGGGAAAAGAAAAAACTGCAATAATTCAAAAAAATAAAAAAGATGACGAAGATACCGTATTTGAACAAACCGAAAAACCGAGGATTATAGACAGCAGACAAAATAATAAAAAAGAAGAAAAATACGATTTTGTTAAGGAACAAATTAAAACTGCACAGGAAGAAACAAAATTAAAAATTTCACAAATTGATAAAGCGGAAAAGGAAAAGATAGATACAAAAAATTTTAAATATGTATTACCTCCTGTAAATCTTTTAAGAGAAGGCGCTTTAAATACACAAATAAATGAGTCGGAACTTCAACAAAGAGCTGAGGCATTAAGAGAAACATTAAAATCTTTTAAAATAGATGCAATTGTGCAGGATATCATACCGGGTCCCGTAATTACAAGGTATGATATTGTGCTTGCACCCGGTGTGAAAATTCAATCCATAACAAATATAAAAGATAATATTTCTTTGGCAATGAAAACGGCAGCCATAAGAATAGAACAAATTCCGGAAAAATCTGCAGTCGGTATAGAAATACCTAATCCTAAAGCATCACTTGTAAGTTTAAGGGATATTCTTGATACTGCCGAATTCCATAATTCGAAATCTTTGTTGTCACTTGCGATAGGAACAAAAACTGACGGAAGCGGTTACATTTCAAATTTGGCAAAAATGCCGCATTTGCTTATAGCAGGTTCAACGGGTTCGGGTAAAAGTGTGGGTGTTCACAATATAATTTTATCCATCCTTTATAAAGCAAGACCGGACGAAGTAAAATTTTTACTTATTGACCCGAAAAGAGTTGAAATGACGGCATACAAAGATATCCCTCACTTATATAATCCTTGTTGTATGGCGGAT
>NZ_CACWEU010000097.1:0-4694 GCF_902760015.1 Candidatus Ruminimicrobium bovinum | reverse complement strand
GTTCCTTTAATGGAAATTGTTTCCGAACCTGATATGAGGTCTCCGCAGGAAGCAGCCGCTTATTTGGAAGCACTTAAAAATTTAATTGAATACGTTGAAGCATCCGATTGTAATATGGAAGAGGGAAAATTCAGATGTGATGCAAATATCAGTATAAGACCTTTCGGACAAAAGGAATTCGGAACAAAAGCCGAACTTAAAAATATGAATTCAATTTCAGGTGTTCAGGAAGCACTTTCTTATGAAGTCGAAAGACAAATTGAAGTTGTAGAGTCGGGCAGCAGAGTTATTCAGGAAACAAGAACTTGGGACCCGAATGAAAAAGTAACAAAATCAATGAGATCAAAAGAAAATGCCCACGATTACAGATATTTCCCCGATCCCGATTTGGTTCCCGTTAATTTAGATGATGAATTTATAAATAATATTAAAAATAATATTCCGGAATTACCGGAAGCAAGGAAAGCAAGACTTATTAACGATTTAGGCCTTTCCGAATATGACACAAATATAATAATATCGGACAAAGCGCTTGCCGATTATTACGAAACAGCTCTTGCTACTGCAAATAAAGGAACAAAAGACTGTGCTAAAACGGTCGCAAATTGGATTATTACCGAACTTCTCGGTAAATTGAATAATTCAAAATTAACTATTAAAGAATCACCTATTTCACCTGAAAATATAGGTAAACTTGTTATACTTATTTCAAAAGGAACAATATCGGGCAAGATAGCAAAAACAATTTTTGAGGATATGTTTAAAGATAACAAAGATCCGGAAGTGATAGTTAAAGAAAAAGGGCTTGTTCAAATTTCCGATGCGGGTGAAATTGTTAAAGTTTGCCGGGAAGCAATAAATGAAAATGCAAAAATAGTTGCAGATTACAAATCCGGTAAAAAATCCGCCATCGGTGCATTGGTTGGTGCGGTAATGAAAAAATCAAAAGGCAAAGCAAATCCGCAAATGGTAAATAAAACATTAGCCGAACTTTTGAATAAATAAAAAAATACAAAGCAAACTTTATTGCAGTTGGTATTGTAAATTGATATAATAATACTGTTATATTTTTTTGGAGGGCATTTATGTTTTTTACGGAAAAATTTATAATTTTGGTTGCTATAGCGCTTGCTTTACCTGTTTTTGTTTTTGCAGACGGTAAAAAAGCAGGATGGGAAGTTGAGTTAAAACAGTTGTCTCTTAGTATAACAAGTACGGAAGTTCATAACTCTTCGGATACTTTTACATCTTCAAGACTAACTACCGATTCCCAAACTTTAATACAGGGGAAATTGGATTTTGCCGCAAATTACTTTGCCTCAAAACTTTTTTGGTCAAATACTTTACTCGGTGAATACGGAAAAACTTATGTCAGACCTGTTGATAAAGAAGAACTTATAACCGAAAACGCAAATAAAATTTTACTTACAACGGATTTAACTTACAGATTATGGAAAGTAGACAATTTTTTAGGCGGGTTTGAAGCCGGACCTTTTGCAAACATAGGTTATGAAACTCAATTTGATGCTTCAAACGGACAAAAGTTAAAAAAAGTATTAAGAGGAAAAGCCGGTGCAAAGCTGTTTGAAGGAAAATATTTAAAACAATTATATGCCGCTTATGTAGTTGAAAAAGATTTTACTTATGAGCCGGAATCCACAAATACGGCTTTTGAAGCCGGTTTTAGGGCAGAAGCTGATATCAGAGAAGGAGTGAAATTTGTATGTTGGTCATACTATAGAGATTATATGTCTTATTCGGAAGAAAAAATAAGTGATTTGGATTATGAAATAGAAGTCGAAGCAAGACTTGATATAAAATTATGGAATAATATTTCAGTTGCTCCGTTTATTAATTATTATTGTGCCGCAGCTCAAAGATATAACAGAGTTGCAGATAACTGGTATACGGGAATTTCATTGTCTTACAGCACTTTCTTCAAGAAAGCCGCTGTTGTAGAATAAAAAGGAAGGAGAAAAAAATGGTATCTACATCCGATTTCAGAAACGGTTTAGTAATTGTAGTTGATAACGAGCCCTATCAAATAGTTTGGTTCCAAAATCATAAACCCGGTAAAGGCGGGGCTGTTATGAGAGTTAAATTAAGACATGTTAAAAAAGGCGGGACTATTGACAGAACTTTCAAATCAGGCGAACGCTTTGAAGAATTATCGGTAACAAGAAATAAAAAACAATTTTTATATGCCGATGGTGACGACTATAATTTTATGGATATGAATACTTATGAACAAGTTGCAATACCAAAAGAAAAATTAGACGGCAAAGAAATTTACTTAAAAGAAAACCAGGAAATAGATGTAATATATTTGGAAGACGACATTATAGGTATAGATATGCCTTTAATTGTTGAAATGACTATTATTGAAGCAGAGCCGGGTATAAAAGGTGATTCCGTTACAAATTTAACAAAATTTGCAAAAATTGAAACAGGTGCCGAAATAAAAGTTCCTCTTTTTATAAAAGAAGGTGACAGAATAAAAGTTGATACAAGAACCGGTGAATATGTAGAAAGAGTCCAGGGTTAGTTGAAAAGCTGATAAAAAGCTGAAAAGTTTAAAAAATACTGAAAACTTCTCAGCTGAATGGACGAAGTCCACGGCTCAGCCATCAGCTCTAAACTAAAAATTTACAAAGTAAATTTTTGGAGATGTTTATGAATTCCAACGAAATAAAAAAGTTTTTAGAATCCATAAGAGATACCGATATCGAGGAAATGGAGTTTGAAACAGATGATACATCGGTATATTTAAAAAAAAGTGAAGTAACCGTTAAACAACCCGTAATCGAGGAAAAAGTTGCGGTTAAAAAATCCCCTATTGTTCCGATTAAATCGAATATGGTCGGTACTTTTTACAGTTCCCCTTCTAATGACAGACCTCCTTTTGTTGTTGAAGGAACACGTGTTGAGGTCGGTCAAAAAATAGGAACGATAGAAGCAATGAGAGTCAATAAAGATGTGATAGCCACAACATCGGGAAAAGTTGTTAAAGTTTGTATTCAAAACGGACAAACGGTTGAGTACGGACAGGAATTGTTTTTGGTAGATACATCCGATGTTAAATAGGAGAAAAAGTTAATGTTTAAAAAAATATTAATAGCAAACAGAGGTGAAATAGCTTGCAGAATTATAAGAGCTGCAAGGGAATTGGGTGTGAAAACGGTTGCTATACATTCGGAAGTTGATAAAGAATCCATGCATGTTAAGATGGCAGACGAATCCGTTTGTGTAGGTCCTGCATCTTCAAGTGAGAGTTACTTAAATATTCCAAGTATAATATCCGCAGCGGAAATTACGGGTGCCGATGCAATTCATCCCGGTTACGGTTTCTTGTCGGAAAATACATATTTTGCCGAAGTTTGCGAAACCTGCGGAATTACTTTTATAGGACCTAAAAAACACTCTATAGAAAAAATGGGAGACAAAATAACCGCAAGAAATTTAATGATAAAATCAAAAGTTCCGGTTGTTCCCGGTTCGGACGGTCCGATATCTGCAGATGATCCGAAAATATTTGATATGGCGGAAAAAATAGGTTACCCGGTTATAATAAAAGCAACTGCCGGCGGCGGCGGTAAAGGTATGAGGGTTGTGGTAAGCCCGGAAGCTCTTCAAAATTCCATAATAATGGCACAAAGTGAAGCAAAAGCCAACTTCGGTAACCCTGATGTTTATATGGAAAAATATATTGAAGAACCGCATCATATAGAATTTCAAATTTTGGGTGATATGTACGGTAAGGTAGTTTATTTACCGGAAAGAGACTGTTCAATACAAAGAAGGCATCAAAAACTTATAGAAGAAAGTCCTTCTTCTTTTATAGATGAAAGTTTAAGAAAAAAGATGGGTAAAGCCGCACAAAGTGCAGCGCAGGCAGTAGGTTATGTCACCGTAGGAACTGTTGAATTTTTGGTAGATAAACATTCGCATTTTTATTTTATGGAAATGAATACAAGAATCCAAGTTGAACATCCCATAACCGAAGTTGTTACCGGTATTGATTTGGTTAAAGAACAAATTAAACTTGCCGCAGGTGAAAAATTATCATTTGATTCAAGCAACATAAAAATAAACGGGCATGCAATAGAATGCAGAATAAATGCCGAAGACCCTACAAAAGATTTTATTCCTTCACCCGGTAAAATAGGATTTTTATATTTACCCGGCGGACCGGGAATAAGGGTTGATACAAATGTTTATTCAGGTTATACCATACCTCCTTTTTACGACAGTTTAATAGCAAAAATTATTGCACACGGTGCGGATAGGCAAGAGGCAATTGTCAGGATGCAGCGTGCATTAAAAGAAATTCAAATAGAAGGTATAAGAAACACTTCTTCTCTATATATGAAAATTATGGAAAATAAAGAATTCCATAAGGGAAAGGTTTGTACGGATTTCTTGGCAAAGTACATTTTTAATAATTGATATTCGGTTTGTCATTTCCGAATGTCTCTGTCGGGAATCCAAGTTGTTTGTAGTTAGTTCTTTTAACAATTCTCTTTTTTGCACTCAGTGTCGCCATTCGTTTGAAATTAAGAATGCTGAGAGTTGAGAGCTGAGGGCTGAGGAGTTTGTTGTAAAAATCGCTATGCGATTTTTGATAAATAATTAGATTTTTCGCCTTAGCGAAAAATACCGAAAACTCTAAGCTCTAAGCACTAAGCCAAGAAAAT
>NZ_CACWEU010000096.1:0-2509 GCF_902760015.1 Candidatus Ruminimicrobium bovinum | reverse complement strand
TAATTAGGATTATAAAATGGAAATTAAATTATTTGTAGCAGGATGTATATTTTTAGTGATTGCTGGCATTATGCAACTAGCAAAAAATAAATTGTTTAAGGGGCAAAAACCTAACAGAGCATTTACAGAGGTTTATTCTTGGGTTGATACTTTATGGACGGCTCTTATAATAGCTTCCATAATAATGTATTTTGTAATACAAGCATTTAAAATTCCTACCGGCAGTATGCGCGTAACACTTCTTGAAGGTGACCATCTTTTTGCGACAAAATTCATATACGGTTTAAGAGTCCCTTTCTCCGACGGTAAAAGAGTATTACCGTTAAAACAACCTAAACACGGTGACGTTATTATTTTTCAATGCCCGCCGCAGGCATTAACACCCGTTGAACAAATGAATAATGTAAAAAAAGATTACATTAAAAGATGTATGGCGCTTGCCGGAGATAAAGTTGAAATAAAAAATAAAAAACTTTTTGTAAACGATATTGAAATTGACGAACCTTATGTTCAACATGCGGATGAAAATTTATATAATTCTTTTAATTTGTTTAAAACACGGGAAGAATATCAAAAAGCTTGGGAAAACGGCGAACTTGCAACGGTTTCCCCTGCATTTATAAGAGATAATTTCGGTCCTGTTGTTGTTCCCGAAGGGCATTATATGGCACTCGGTGATAATAGGGATTATTCTTTTGATTCAAGGTATTGGGGACCGTTACCCGATAAATATTTAAAGGGTAAAGCATTGATAGTTTATTGGCCTTTAAAAAGAATTAAACTTATCAATTAAAAATTTGCTTCACAAATTTTTAATTGAGCTTATAGCTTATAGCTGAAAGCTTAAAGTTTAATGGGTTTTTTGCTACAGCGAAAAACCGTATATTTGGTCAAAAATTAACTTTGTGAATTTTTACCGAAAACTATCAGCTGAGGGAACGAAGTTCCCGGCTCAGCTAAGAAAATGCAAAGCATTTTCTGAATCAGCTGTTGTTAAATTGCAAAGCGATTTTGGAGGTTGTATGTCCTTATATATTTGGTGGATGATTGCATTTCTTGCTTTTTTGGCATTTGAAATAATTACACCGGGAACATTTTTCTTTTTATGTTTTTCCGTAGGCGCTCTGTTTGCGGCAATTGCCGTTTTGGTCGGGAATTCTCTGTTTACTTCAATAATAATATTTTGTATTTTTTCGTTGCTTTCAATATTTTTAATAAGACCGTCGGTGATAAAATATTTTAAATCAAAAAAATTGGAAAAAACAAACGTGGATGCGATTGTTGGCTCAACCGGTTTGGTTGTTGAACAAATTTCACCGTCAAATGCGGGAAAAATAAAAATTTCCGGGGAAATTTGGTTGGCAGTAAGTAACGAAACTGTTGAAACAGGTTCAACAGTTAAAATAAATTCAATAGACGGAACAAAATTGATTGTTGAAAAAATAAAAGGAGAATAAAATGATAGCATTAGCAATAGCAGCCGTTGTTGTAGTTTTTTTGCTGATATCAAACGGAGTTAGAATTGTTCAACAATATGAAAAGGGTTTGGTTGAAACGTTGGGTAAATATTCATCAACCGTCGGTGCCGGTGTTACAATAATAATACCAATATTTCAAACTTTAAGAAAAGTGGATATGAGGGAGCAGGTTATGGATGTTGCTCCTCAAAATGTTATTACAAAAGATAATGTTACCGTAACCGTTGATGCCATAATTTACTTCCAAATAACCGACCCGGTTAAAGTTGTTTATAATGTTGCAAATTTTGCACTTGCGGCGTTAAAACTTGCACAAACAAATTTAAGAAACGTTATCGGTGATATGGAACTCGATTCCACCCTTACATCAAGAGAAAAAATAAATAATCAGTTAAGGGCTGTTATGGATGAGGCAACCGATAAATGGGGTGTAAAAATAACAAGAGTTGAAATACAAAAAATTGATCCTCCTCGTGATATAACCGATTCTATGTCTAAACAAATGAAAGCCGAAAGAGAAAAAAGAGCAAATATTTTGGAAGCCGAAGGTTTCAGACAATCCGCGATACTTAAAGCCGAAGGGGAAAAACAGGCAGTGATATTGGAATCGGAAGCGGCAAAACAAAAATCAATTTTAATTGCCGAAGGACAAGCCGAAGCAATAAAAAGAGTTGCCGATGCACAAAAATATGAAATAGATACCGTTTACAGTGCAATACATCAGGGTAACCCTACAAACGATTTGTTGGCAGTAAAATATTTGGAAATGTTAGGTAAAGTTGCAGACGGCAAAGCAAGTAAAATATTTTTACCTTTGGAAACATCCGGTGTAACCGCATCAATTGCGGGAATTGCCGAACTTTTTAAAGAAAAGAAAGAAGATAAAAAATAGGTTGCAAGTATAAAAAGAATTTGATATAATAACGAAAGTTTTTAGATAGCAGGTATGGGTGGATGGCGGAACTGGCAGACGCACAGGACTTAAAATCCTGAGGCTCGCAAGAGCCGTGAGGGTTCAATTCCCTCTCTAC
>NZ_CACWEU010000095.1:0-5342 GCF_902760015.1 Candidatus Ruminimicrobium bovinum | reverse complement strand
GACTGACCTATTTTTATATAACCCAACCCGACATCATTTAATGTTGATAAAATTTTATGAAGTTTCGGAACATTTTCAAAAAATTTATCAAATTTATTATTTAGGTTTTCTGCTCCTGCAGTTGCCGGGATGATTACCGGTGCTTTATATAACATAATAGCAAGGTTGCTTATAGGAAATACTTTAGGTCATTTGGGAATTGCCGGAATTACGGTAAATTTTCCTTTGGTAATTTTATATATTGCTTTCAGTGCTTTTATAGGTGTTGGCGGGAATGCATTATTTTCCATATATTTGGGCAAAAAAGATATAAAAAAAGCCGAACACATTTTAGGTAATACTTTTGTTATGCTTGTGTTGGTATCGGTCGGTGTATCGGTATTCTTATACATTTTTTTGGAACAAGCATTAGCAATGGTTGGTGCAAGTGCCGATGTTATGCCCTATGCCAAAGAATATATGGAAATATCAATGATAGGTTTTACAATTTGGGGAATAGGTGCCGGTATGAACCACTTTATAAGGTCAAGCGGTCATCCTAATATTGCGCTTATAACTCAAATTGTTGGAAATGTAGTTAATATTATTGTCGGTATATTGTTTGTTTATTATCTTGGTTGGGGAATGAAAGGTGTTGCATGGGCAAGTGTGTTCGGTCAAACTTTCAGTGCCGTATGGATACTATACTTTTTTTTAAGCAAAAAATGTCCTTATAAAGTCAGAATAAAAAATTTTATTTTAAAAAGGGATATTGTTTTTGCAGCATGTGCAATAGGAATATCACAATTTATATTTCAAATATCGTCAAGTATTTTAAATTTTATATTAAACCGTTCTTTAGTTGTATACGGCGGAGATACCGCACTTGCCGCAATCGGCATTGTAATGGCTGTAAATTCCATGATAATTTTTACGATTATGGGGATATCTCAGGGAAGCCAACCTTTAATAGGTTATAACTACGGAGCAAAACATTATTCCAATGCAATACAAACAACAAAAATGGCAATAAGATGGAGCAGCATTATTTTAATAACGGGTTTTTTAATAACGGAAATTTTTGCGGTTCCCGTAGTAAAATTATTTAATTCGGATAATGAAGAACTTATAAAAATGGCAGCAAGAGGTTTAAGGTTTGTTAATTTTATGCTTCCGGTAATATCCCTGCACTTTTTCGGCAGCACATATTTTCAAGCTATTAATAAACCGTTACAGGCAACTATTTTAAGTCTTTCAAGGCAGGTATTGTTACTTATACCTTTTGTTTTAATTTTGCCGAAATTTATGGGGCTTGACGGTGTGTTTTTTGCAACAACCGTTGCCGATTTTTTTGCTTGTTTGATATCGGCAATTTTATTACACCATTATTTTCATAAACATAATCAAACATTATTTATATCGGCAAAATTACATAAAAAGATACAGATATTTAAAAAGCTGAAAAGCTGAGGGTTTAGGGTTGAAAGCTGAGGAGTTTGTTGTAAAAAATGCTATGCAATTTTGATAAATAATAGATTTTTTGCAAAGCAAAAAATACCGAAAACTATAAGCTATCAGCTGAAATTTTATGAAATAAAATTGGCTCATTTTATCAGCCAAAAATTACTTTGTGATTTTTTAAGGAGAACAACATGATTACATTTTCAGTAGGGCTTCTGATTTTATTGGCAGGTTATCTTACATATTCAAAATATGTTGAAAAACAATTTGAACCCGACGGCAGACCTACACCGGCTTATGCAATTAACGACGGTGTTGATTTTATTCCTTTAAGCATTAGAAGAAACCAAATGATACAGTTATTAAGTATTGCCGGTATGGGACCGATTGTAGGTGCAATACAGGGGATATTATTCGGACCTATAGCATTTCTTTTAATACCTGTAGGATGTATTCTTATGGGTGCCGTTCACGATTATTTTGCAGGAATGATATCAATGAGAAACAACGGTATGCAGGTAACGGGGCTAATTGAAAAATATTTAGGTAAAACCTGGTATTATGTATTTTTGGTAATAATTTCCGTCTTGATGCTTCTTGTTGCCGTTGTTTTTGTTTATACATCAGGCGACCTTCTTGCTTCAAAGTTTTTTAACGTTACCGATTTTTCTTTAAACAACAAAATTATTTTATATATTTACGGTTCCATAATTTTATATTATATGCTTTCAACTATGTTTCCTATAGATAAAATTATCGGAAATGTATATCCGATACTCGGTTTTATTTTAATCATAGGAACTTTTCTTTTATTGGCAGGTTTCTTTATAAAAGGTGTAAATTTGCAGGAAATAAATTTTGCTCATCTTAATATGCACCCTAAAAAATTTTATTTAATTCCTATATTTTTTATGACAATAAGTTGCGGATTGTTATCAGGTTTTCATTCCACACAATCAACGGTTATTGCAAGAACGGTTCAACATGAAAAAGAGGGAAGAAAAGTTTTTTATGCCATGATGTGTGTTGAAAGTTTTATTGCTATGGTATGGGCAGCGGCAGCAATGACAACTTATAGTTTGAATATAGTTCCCGAAAATTTTGTAGGGCAAGTTCCGGCAATCAGAATAATGACGGAATATTTTGTTCCAGCATATTTGGCATTTATAGTTATAATAGCGGTTGTTGTATTACCGATAACAACGGGAGATACTTCTTTAAGGGCATTAAGACTTACGTTATCGGATGCCTTTAAAGTAAGCCAGGCAAAACCTTCCGGAAGGTTTTTAATAAGTATTCCGGTATTTTGTTTGGTTATTATTTTGCTTTATATCGTAAAAACTCAGCCGGACGGTTTTGCACTTATTTGGCGTTACTTTATGTTTGTTAATCAGTTAATGGTTTTACCTACATTTTTTTATGCCACAATATACCTGTATAAAAACAAAAAGAATTATTTTATTACATTATTGCCGGGCTTGTTGTTTGTATACATAGATATGCTTTTTATATTAAATGCAAAAATCGGCTTTAATTTAAGTTACGGTCTTTCAAGTATAATTGCATTTATTTTTGTCGTAATAACCATCTTCTATATTTCAAAAAAATTAAGAGGTGCAAAATGAATATAAAATTTGAAAAAGTTGTAACCGAAGAACAAATAAAAAAGGTGGCCGAAGCAGCAAATATTGTTTGGCACGAAGCTTACAAAGAAATTGTATCACTTGCTCAAATAGATTATATGATAGAAAAATTTCAATCTTTTGGTTCGTTGTCTGAAGCGATAAATAAAAATAATTATCTTTATTATTTAATAAAAGTTGATGATACCGTTGCAGGATATATAGGGTTGCAAGAAAAAGACGGAAAAATGTTTTTAAGCAAACTTTATATTTTAAAAGAATTTAGAGGAAAACAAGTTTCATCAAAAACTTTTGAGTTCATTGAAAATTCAGCAAGAAATAAAAAATTAAAATCCGTTTGGTTAACCGCAAATAAAAATAATACTCATGCAATAGAAGTGTATAAACATAAAGGTTTTGTTGTAATAAGAACACAGGTTACAGATATCGGCAACGGTTTTGTTATGGACGACTATGTTTTTGAAAAAACTTTGTAAAAAACACAAAGTTTTTTAATGTATAATGTAAAATTTTGGTAAAAATACAAAGATTTTTGCTTTTTTAAGTTTTTTATTTTGCAAAAAACACATTAATTATACATTATAAATTATACACTATACATTAATAGAAATTTTGTGAAACAAAATTTTTACAAGGGCGGCTTCTTTCTCGGGTGTTCCCATAGAAATTGTAAAATCGGTTTCGGAATTATTTTGAACTTTTGCGGTTACCGTATTATCCTCTATAAAAACCGGTTTTTTAAAATTTATTTCCATTTCATTTAAACTATAATCTTTTTTAAATTGCGGGGTAAATGTTTCCATTGCCCACATAGGATAAATACAATTATTTACATGCCCGTTCGTATCAATTGCTCTTTCAGGCAACACATCATAAGTAAGGTTAAAACTGTCAAATTTTATAGGTCTTAATTTTATTGTGTCTATCATAGCCCATTGGCTTGAAGCTGCAATTAATATTTTACCTGTTTTGTCTTTTATAAGAAATTCTCTAACTGCAATAATTGGTGTCCTTGCACACGGCCATGTTTCAAGTATCAATTCATCAAAAACTTTAGGTAAATAATTTATTTTTAGATGGTATGCCCTTCCTACCCAAGCCAAATTGTGTTCTTTACAAAAAGTATAACCTACATTAAGTTTTTCGGCATGAGTATCCGCCATATCTTGCAATAAATGAAATATACTGATAACTCTTATATTACCGTTTATATCACATTGTGAATTTGATATTTTGCATTCTCTAATAAGTTTATCCATTTTAGTTTCCTTTTCTATTTAAAATTTTTTATTATTCTATAAAATTTTAAAAAATTTTTTAATCTGTTTTTTTTCTGGACAGTTCATATAAATTTATTATAAAATATGTTAATATATCGAGTTTATACTTTCTTTAAATAAAATGCATAAAATAATTTTAATTTATATATTTGCCGTATTATTTTTTATTGTCGGGTGTGAAAAGCAAAACAAGACGGATATAATATATAATTTTTATAAAGATTATACTTCCGCCTGCAATAACGGTTCAACCGAAACGGTATTAAAGCAATATTGCAGCAAAAAACTGTTGGCGGATTTAGATACGTTGTATTCTTTTGACAGTGAAGATTCCATTATTGTCGGAATAGATTATGATATTTTCTTTAATGCTCAAGATGTTTTGCCGGTTGAAAATTTAAAAGTTTCAAAAATTGAAAACAATTTATATTCGGTTGAATGGGAACAACACACTAAGCCGATAAAAATAAAACTTATAAAAGAAGGCGGAACATTTAAGATAGATGAACTTGACAGTTATAATTTTGAACAGATAAAAAAAGAAGTCGATAATTATTGGAAACATAAAAAGTCCGTAAAAATTTAAATTAAAAGAGGATTGTGCAAATGGTAAAACCTGATAAATGGATAAAACAAATGGCTATTGAAAAAAAAATGATAGAGCCGTTTGAACCGGAACAAATAAGAAAAGGTATTTCTTTCGGAACATCATCTTACGGTTATGATTTCAGAGTATCAAACGAATTCAAAATAATGCAAAAAAAATCCGACGGAACATTTATTGACCCTAAAAAAATAGACCAAAATTTATTTCAGGATATAAAAGTTGACGATTTTATAATACTTCAACCACAAACCGTTGCCCTTGCAAGAACCGTTGAATATTTTAGAATTCCCAGAGATATTATAACGATAGCTTTCGGTAAATCCACTTATGCAAGATGCGGAATTTTGGTTAATATAACACCTTTTGAGCCGG
>NZ_CACWEU010000094.1:0-5478 GCF_902760015.1 Candidatus Ruminimicrobium bovinum | reverse complement strand
TATCGTTTTTTTTGATAGCATTAATGTTACTTTCAAATTTGTTTGTTGAGAAAATAAATTTTTATTCATGGGGCTTATATCCCAAAGCAGGTCGGCTTAATTTTATTTTTATTGTTTATTCGATTGCCGCTTTTGTTTTTCCGATATATGAAGTGTTTAAACATTCAAAAAGTAAAGAAATATCGTCCGTTCAAAAACAGAAAGTTTTATATATCACATGTATATCGGTTTTGTTCTTTGTGGTTTTTATATTTGACACTTTGTTTTTCTATGAATTTTTTAAATTCAATATAAAACCCGCAAGTTATGTTCTTTCTTTGTTTTGTTTTGCAATTGCCGTAATAATAACGAGTAACAGATTAAACAATTTAAAAGTTTTTATAATAAAAGCATTGATATTCAGCTTTATTGCCGTTTTTGTTTTGCTTGTTTCTTACAGAATAGAAGTCTTTTTGGCAAATGTTCCGTTGTCAAGTCTTATAACTTTTATTTTGACGATATCTTCTTTTTTGATATATGCAAAAATTACAAAAGTTATAGAAAATATTTTGTTGGCCAAAAATAACGAATATCAAAATTTATTAATTCATGCCGCAAGCGGTATGGCAAACGAACATAACCTGGATAAACTTATAAAATTAATTTCGTTCATTTTTTTAAGAGATGTTAAAGTCGGTTTTGTTTCAATATTTATTGAAAATAAGGAACGAAAACAATTTGAAATGAAAACTTTAAGAACTTTTTATAGGACCGATAAGAAAGTGATTTCTTCTTGCGGTTACGAACATCCTTTTATTAATTATATAAAACATAGAGAAAATCCGTTTTTGTTTGATGAAATACCTCAATATATATCGAATTCGTTTAAATTCCCTTTCAAAATAGGGCTTATAATTCCTTCTTTTGACTATAATATTAAGGGCTTTATGATTATAGGAGAAAAAAGAAATAAAGATATTTTTACGAACGAAGATATAAATATTTTTAAAATGTTATCAAGACAAACATCTTTGGCAATGGAAAATTGTTTGGTTTTTGAAGAATATAAACAGGCACAGGAAAAAATATTTAATGCCGAAAAATTGGCTTCGATAGGCGGGCTTGCCGAAGGTGTTGCTCATCAAATTAAAAACAGACTTAATCAATTTTCAATTTTGGCAGGTGAACTTGAAAATGAAATAGAAGATTGCAGGGAAAAAAATAAAGAAATTTTTACCGAAAATACTTCTGTTTCGGATACGTTTGATTATTTGGCTACAATAGCAACTTCATTAACTGCAAATGTTGTAAGAACAAATGATGTTGTAAAAGGTATTTTGGAATATGCAAGAACCGAAACAAAACAATCCGCATTTGAAAATTTTGAATTCAAAGAAGTTGTTGATTTAACACTTGATTTGTTAAAAGTAAAACATAAGTTGCTTGCTAACCTTAATATAGTAAATGATTTTGATGAAAAGGAAAAAATTTACGGCATAAAAGCACAGCTTGTTGAAGTTGTTTATAATTTAACGGATAATGCGTATGAGGCAATTTTGGAAAAGAATGCTTTATTGACTAAACAGAATAAAATTGAATTTGAACCGAAAATAATAATAAGTTTAATAAAAAAAGAAAGTTCAAAAGTTATAAAAATAGCAGATAACGGCATAGGAATAAAGGATGAAAATATTTCTAAAATTTTTGCACCTTTTTATTCCACAAAATCATCATATAAATCCGGAACGGGTATAGGTATGTATATCGTTAAAAGAATAATAACCGAAAATTTAAACGGAAAAATTTGGCTTAATTCGGATTACTTACATGGAACACAAATATTTATAGAATTGCCGAAAGGGGATTTTAACAATGAAAAAAGTTTTAATAGTTGATGATGAGAAAGAAATTGTTGACTTTATGGCAAGGTTTTTAAAAAGGTTAAATATTGACAGTAAAACCGCAATTTCCGGTGAACAAGCTTTGGATTTTTACAAAACGGATAACTATGATTGTGTTTTTTTGGATATACATCTTGGCGGTATTGACGGTATTGAAGTATTAAAACAATTAAAACAATTAAAACCGGATGTGAAAGTTGTTGTAATTACCGGAAGTATAGGTGAAGAATCAAAAGATAAAATTTTAAAATTAGGGGCAATTGATTATCTTCAAAAACCTATAGTATTGTCGGATTTTAAAGAAAAAGTTAAAAATTATATTTAGAATAATGATATATGGAAAAGAAAAAAGCATTAAATGAATATTTATCCAAAGTTGCAAAGCAAATGGTTTTTATCCGTGATGCCGAGTTGCTTTCAAAACTTGTTATTAAAATTGTAGCCGAACGTTTAAACGTAAAACATGTCGGGTTATTTCTGTATAACAAAAAAGCGGAAGAATATGTAATAAAACTTTCACAAGGTAAGAAAGGTTTAAAAATTCCGGTTAATTTTACAAAAATCAAAAAAAACAGTAATTTAATTAAATTTTTTTATAATCGTGCTTTACCTTCAAAAAATAAATTGTCGGTTTCGGAACGGGAAATAAATTTATTAAAAAGAAAAAATAAAAATGATAAATTGTTTTTGAAACAATTGGAAGAACTTGAAGATGCAATGTTTATATATGGTGCCAAACTTGTAGTTTGCGGTTTCTTTAGAAATAAAATACCCGTTATTTTTTTTATAGGGGAGAAAGAAAACGGTAAAAGTTTCACTAAAGATGAAGTTTCATTTTTAAATATATTGGCTTCCGATGTTGTTATGGCAATACAGAATACAAATCTGTTTGAAAATATAAAAAATCAACTGGATAAAAACAAGCAAATACTTTTAAATATCGTTCAAACTTTGGCCACCGTTCTTGATGTAAAAAATTCTTATACACACGGACATGCCGAGCGTGTTATGAAATATTCGCTGATTATTATGAAATATATACCTAAAAATATTTTAAAAAATTATAAAAATTTTGAAGATACTTTGAAAATATCATCTTTGTTACACGATATCGGTAAGGTCGGAATTCCCGAAGATATTTTAAATAAAGTCGGAAAACTTACCGAAGAAGAATTTGAATTGATTAAAAAACATCCTGCAATGGGGAGCGAAATTTTAGAGCCGATAAAAGAATTTCATGAAGTTTCGTTAGGGGTTAAATATCATCATGAAAGATACGACGGTAAAGGTTATCCGTATAAATTGTCGGGAACCAATATTCCGTTAATTGCATCAATAATTTCGGTTGCCGATTCTTATGATGCAATGTTAAATGACAGACCTTACAGAAAGGGCTTGGCAAAAGATATTGTTATAAAAGAAATTATTACAAATAAAAATAAACAATTTTCACCGGTTGCCATTGATGCATTTGTTAAAGCCGTTGAATATAATCAAATGTAATTATGAAAAGTAAAAAAATAAGATGTATTATTGATATTGAAAGAGACTCTTATACGAATATTGCACTTGATGAAATGTTTTTTGTCAGGGAAAGTTTTGAGCCGGTTATAAGGTTTTATACATGGCAATATCCTGCCTGGACCATAGGATATTTTCAAAAATACAGTGATATAAAAAATGAAAATAATTATCCGATTATAAGAAGGTTAACGGGCGGGCTTGCAGTTTTACATAAAAATGATTTGTCGTATTCGGTTATAATCGATGATACGTGGCCTTATTTATACAACCAGGAAAAAACTTATGAAGCAATTCATAATGAGATAAAAAAATCTTTATTTGCCGTCAATATAATTTGTGACGGTAATGTTAAGTTTAATACGGGACATAAAGATATATCTTGTGTTAAAACTTTTTACAAAGATGATTTGTTTGTTAACGGTAAAAAGGTTGTCGGTTCTTGTCAAAGAAGAAGAGGTAAAAAAATATTGGTTGAGGGTTCTATACATCTAAAGTTAAATTATGAACAAATAAAAAATTTTGCTAATATATACTTTAATAATATTTCAAAATTTTTAAATTGTAAGTTTGAAATAAATTCTTTGACGGATAATGAATTAATTGCTGCAAAAACATTGGTAGAACAAAAATATAATACCGATAAATGGAAAGGGCTTTTTTAACGATGAATACGAAACTTTTATATGTGCTTACATTTTTTATGTCTTTTTTTCTTTCTGTTCTATTGACTCCTTTTTTTAGATTTATTGCAATGAAGTTTAATATTTACGACAAGCCGATAACTGCTGTAAAAACTCATAAAATAAGTACTCCTTATTTGGGCGGGCTTGCAATTTGGACAGGGTGGGCTATAAGTTTACTGGTTATAAGGTTAATTTCAAATTTTCCTACCGGAACTTTAAATAATTTAAGGTCGTTGATAATAGGTTCGTTATTACTGCTTATTTTGGGTTTATGTGATGATATAAAAAAAGGCGGATTAGGGTTTAAATTTAAATTTCTTATTCAAATAATAGCATGTTTGATAGTGGTTGTAGGTTTTGATATAAGAATTAATTTTATTGAAAATTATTTTTTGTCCGTAATAATAAGTATATTTTGGATAATAGGTTTATCAAATGCTTTTAATTTGATAGATATTATGGACGGGCTTTCAAGCGGAGTTGCCGCAATTGCAGCGGGATTCTTTTTTGTTATTGCTTTTCCGAGTGAAATGATTTATGTAAATTTTTGTTCGCTGGCTTTATGTGCGGCTTGTTTAGGTTTTATTCCTTATAACTTATCAAAGAAAAAGAAAATTTTTATGGGTGATACCGGAAGTCTTGCAATAGGTTTTATATTGGCAACCGTTGCTATGGGAACTTCTTATACAAAAATAAATCCTGTTGCCGTTTTTGCACCGTTGCTTGTTTTGGCTGTTCCTGTTTTTGAAACAATTTTTGTCAGTATAATAAGAATGTTAAACGGGAAAAACCCTTTTTTGGGAAGTAAAGATCATTTTCCGTTAAGACTTGAAAAAGCGGGTCTTACACGTTCAAAAATTTTAATTGTTATTTACGGTATGGCTTTTATATTCGGAATGCTTGCTTATTTTATTATTAAATTAAGTTCGAAGGACGCTTGTATTATTTTTGCTATTGCTGTAATTACCTTAATATTATTTTCAATAAAACTTGCAAAAATTAAAATGGATTAAAAAATGAATATAGATATTGATATTATTATAGGTGCCGGTATAACCGGGCTTTCTTATGCATATTTTTCAAAAAGAAATTTTATGGTTTTTGAAAAAGAAAAGCAGGTGGGCGGTTTATGTAAATCCGTTAAAGACAGCGGTTTTACTTTTGATTATTCAGGACATTTTATCCATATAAAAGATAAAAAAATAAAAAAGTTTATAGAAGATATTTTGGGTAAAAAATTATTAACCGTCACAAGAAATTCCGTAATTTACTTTAAAGATAAAATAATACCGTTCCCTTTTCAGGCAAACTTATACTATTTATCCGATAAAGAAAAAAAAGAATGCGTGGAAGGTATTAAGAACAGAAAAAATATTAAAATTTATAATGAT
>NZ_CACWEU010000093.1:0-5174 GCF_902760015.1 Candidatus Ruminimicrobium bovinum | reverse complement strand
TCTTCCTGCCCAACAGCTTCAAACTGAGCTATTTCACCTAAAGTAAGTCTGTTTTTAAATAAACCGAATATACCACCTTTTGCATCACTTGCTTCTCTCTCGGCTGCAAGCATTACAATACCAACATTTTCTTTTTCCATATATCCGACAACACTTTGATCAGGACGTGCCGCCAACGCATCGGAATTTCCTACAAAAGAAATATGCCCGTTATCATAATTATTGTTTATTATTTGACTCCATATTGTTGCAAACCAAACTCCATGACCACCGGGTGCCGTAGGATAATTTTTACCTACAAGTATTTCGAAATTTCCTGTTTCTTCGTTATACCTGCTTACAGGATATTTTTCCTGCATTAATGTTGATAAACCTAAAGTTTTCTGCATAATAGGATTACCTGCAATTGAAGCTTCAACAGGTTTTAATGAATCCGGACTTACCAAAATAGTTTCTTTTAAAGTTTTAAATTCGCCATTTTTAATTTGTTGCGAATAACTGTTATTTTTCAATTCGGTTATTGAAATAAGCCTTGTATTACCTGCTTCATTTTTATATTGAAAATACAGGTCATCAGCTTTTGCGGCAAGTTCAACATTCGATTTATAACTTTCATATTTATTACCAAGAATATTTTTAATACTTGTTTCATTATTGAAAACTTTATTTATTTGTTCTTCTATTTTGCTTTTTTCTTGTTGAGTTGTTTTAGAATTATTTATTTTTTCTATTTGTTCTTTATACCAATTAATACTTACAAGATAATCTTCTCTTTCTATCGATGATCCTATTCCACCATTCATTAAATAAACACCTACATCAACACTTTTTGCTTCTCTTATATATTTTTCATCTTTCAAATTATCTAAATTTGTAATAACACCGTCAAAATTTACACCTTCTTTTTGCCAAGCGGTAGGAGTAAACGATTCAAAATCAAGTAATTCATCTGAAGAATCACCTTTTATTTGGGCAATTCTTGCAAACATATAATTTTTGAATATTTTTGTTCCTTCATCTGACCAATTATTTTCCTGTTGCAATTTATCTGCAGTTTCATTAATAAATTTTCCTATTTCTTTACTATCACTTTCTTTTATATTAATTGAAACTATTTCATTTGCAGAGTATTTAGCTTGATCTACTTTCTGAGTTTTTTGTTCAACTGCATCCTTACTTGCAGATCTTATTATATTTTTAACTTCATCAATTTCTTTTTGAAATTTTGAAGGAATTACTTCTATTAAAGGAGAAGAATTTCCCTCAAGTAAATTTAATGATGCTCCGCCGCCTGTTGAAATATGTGAAATTCTGTCAGAAACACCTGCTTTATTTGCTGCCGAAACGGAATCTCCACCGCCTATCATTGAAAATGCTCCGTCATCGGTTGCTTGAGCCACTGCTTTAGCTACATTTGTTGTGCCTTCTGCAAATACAGGAATTTCAAATACTCCGGATGGCCCGTTCCAAACTATCGTTCCGTTGCTCTTCCCTACCTTCTCTAAAACAGATTCTATCTTTTCAACCGTCTTAGGTCCTATATCTGCACCCATCTTATCTTTTGGAATATTTATATCTTCTGTCTTATCTGCTTCATTATTATTTACATCACCAAAATCAAGCCCGGATGTAACAACATGATCAACAGGTAATAATAAATTAACTCCTTTTTCTTCTGCTGCTTTCTGCAATTTTATCGCCAAATCCAATTTATCATCTTCTACAAGGGATTTACCGATTTCTATACCTTGTGCTTTCAAGAAAGTGTATGCCATTGCTCCGCCAATAACTATTGTATCGCCGGCTGTCATTTTATCCAATAAATTTTCAATAACACCTATTTTATCGGAAACTTTTGAACCGCCCAAAATTGCGACAAAAGGATGTTTGGGATTTTCAACTTTTGCAAATTCGCTTAATTCTTTTTCTACCAAAAAGCCCGTTACTGCTCCTATTTCTTTATTTTCTACTTTTTGTATCATTTCCCTTGAAAAATTATTTCTATGCGATACACCGAAAGCATCAAATACTACTCCGTCCAATCTTAATTTATTAATAAATTGGTCCGCCATTTGAGATTTTGTTTCTTTATCGGAATATCTTTCATCAAATCTTAAATTATCCAACAAAACAACTTTTCCTTGTGTTTTTTCATCAATTGATAAATCCACTCTATTTATGTATTCAGAATAAGTTTTTTTAGAAGATGCCTTTTTAAAATCAACATCAATACCGAATTCTCTAAATTGTTTCGCAACAGGTTCCATATTAAAATCTTTATATCTTTTTTCTATATTTTTCTCGTCCGTAGGTCTACCTAAATGAGACATTAAAACAATATTAGCTCCTCTATCCGTTAAATATTTTATTGTTCTTAATGTAGCTTCTATTCTTGTCGGATCGGTAACTTTTGTTTTTGAAGAATCAAGCGGAGCATTCAAATCAACAACAAGTCCTATTGTTTTACCTACCAATTTTTCACCATTTATATCAATAAGAGATTTTTTAATATCAAGCCTTGGAACAATATTTTCTAATGTTTTTTGATCGGTTTGAGCAATATTTGCCAAAATTAAATCTAACTCTTCTTTGGATTTAGCTTTTTCTATTTGTTTTCTTAATTTTTTGTCCGATACTTCGTCAAGCAATATTTCTCTCATAGTTTCGGTCGCTATTATTTGCCTTACACTATCTCTTGCTTCTATAAGAAGATTGGTCTTTCTATCTTTCTCTATCAAATTATAAATATCCTTACCTTGTTCGACTTTAGAAATTCCTCTGTCTATAATTTCCAACATTGTCATTAATTCTTCTTTGTTTTCACCATAGTTATATTTCCCTTCTAACCATTTATCTTGTATTTGTTTAACTTTCTTTGCCACACCGTCGTAATATTCTTTAGTTTTTATATTAGATGCAGCAATTTGATTATCTAAATAATTTATTATACGGCTTCCTGTTATACTTTCAATATATATAGGAATTATCGTTTTTTCAATAAAGTTTTTATAATCTTGATAACCTTCTTTTTCTTTTAAGGTATCATTAGAATAAAATTCTTCTACCTTATTCTTTAAATTATCAGAAAACTCATCTATACTATCTTTTACATCATCATTAACACTTTTAACGGTAACTCTATCGGAAGTATTGATATTTAATTGTAAAATCAAATCATCTTCGCTTATATTAAAACCCTGTTTTTTAAATTGAACTATTTTCTTTCCAATATTTTTATCATCAATTGTTCCTTTTATTTTGTTTAATTGTTCTCTTGCATTTTCTCTTTCAACATAACTTGCATTTTCATCATTGTAAATATCTACTAATTTTTTTATTTTTTCAAATTGTACAAAGCCATAAATAAAATTCAATGTCGTAAGTTCATCTATTTCAGAATTTGCTAAATTTTTAAATATTTTAACAACTTTATTAGCATTTTGTATATTTTGTTCACCGGCAACAAATTCTTTTAATTGTGAAGCCATGTCGCTAAAATCTTTAAAATTAGAGTCGTTATATTTATTAAATTCTTTCAATTTGTTTAATGCAACTTCAGTTAAACCTATCGTTTGCCCATCTTCTCCAAATATATCCATTGAGTAAAGCAAATCATGCAACTCATCATAATCTTTTGTAATTTTGGCATTTCTGTTAAAAAGGTTATAACCGGCATGGATACCTATACTTGAAAGTACACCGGAAACGATTCCTATTACCATTGAAGCCATTAAATTAAACAAATTGTGCACTGAGCCGGCATCTACACCTATATAAAGGCAACTTAATACTGAGGACACAAGCAATATACCAAATGAACCGTATTTTATATATTTTACACCTTTTTCCATTGTTTCTGCAGTTTCTTTATCCCCTGCGTCTTTTGCTTTTCTATATTGAGAATGTTTTTGTAAAAAGTCTTCGTCAAATACAGCTTTAAATTCAAGAGTACTAACTACAAGTTCCCTAACAAAACTGGCACCAAACCTTAACACTCTGTTGTTTGTTTCATCGTTTATGTAATTATCTAAACTATTTACTAACCTGTTTTCTTTTGTGGAATCTTTAGTGAAACGGACATCAGTTTCACTTTCTGTTATATTTTTTATTTCTGCAAGATATTGTTCTAAATCTTCAAGTTTTTTATCATCAACTTTTTGTTTTCCTTCTTCAATATCTTTAATTCTGTTTTCTATGGCTTCTTGCATATTTTTTAAAGCATCTAACACAAATTTTCTATCTGTATCATTTGTTGCTTCATTGTAAAGTTCAATTGCCCGTGATATTGCCATAAACCCTGATTCTTCTACATTTGCCAATGAATTATACAATGTATCAACATCATCTTTTATTTCAGGTAAATTTAAATTATTTAAATTATCTATTATCTGTTCATACTCTCCGCTTAAAATAACTGTTGTCCATTCATAATTAAATAAAACATTATCATTTTCAGTTTTATTATTTTCGGTTAAATCATAAATTTGTTTAAAAAAGTTTGTTGTTTCAGTAGCGGCATACATATCCAAGATATTAGATTTTATTGAAATAAGTTTTTTAAGATCATCCAGTCCTTTTCTTTCAGCATTAGTATCTTTTTCAATATTTTCAATATATTTTTCAATATTATTAAAAGTTGTTTTTATTTTGATACTGTAATCATCTGATTCTAATTGGTTACGAATAGCATCTGCAACTTCTATTCCACCGGCAAAATGACCGAAATCAAAAGCATGATTTCTCCACATATTTTCAAGTGCTTTTTTTATTCTGTCTCCTAACGACAAATCAAGTTTAGCACCGGGCTTAAATATATTCCATACGGAATGACTTATAATGTTTGAACCGAATAATGCAAAAACAATGTACTTAAATATATCCGTTAACGATATTGTTGAAGGAATATCCAAACCATTAACTAAATTATGTGCTGCAACATCTCCGGAACCTAAAAATAAAGATATTGCCACAAACATCGTAACTACTGCTGCTGCTACAGTGGATATTGCTGTTGCTTTTTCTACTCTGTTTAACCCTATTTCCATTGCTTTTTTGTTTAGGTTATTTTTGTACCTGTTACCGTGTGCATTTAAGAACCATTGCCCTGCTTTACCAACATATTCGGCATTGTTAAAATTGCCCGTTAATATTTTTTGGATTGTATCTACAACCGT
>NZ_CACWEU010000092.1:0-31186 GCF_902760015.1 Candidatus Ruminimicrobium bovinum | reverse complement strand
AGTATTTTAAAAATATTTTTCTTTTTGACAGTGCTTCAGGAACCGTCTATGAACGAAATATTTTTTAGGTAAGAATTTTTTACTTTAATTCTTAGGGTGACCATGTTCGTGGTGTTTTCCGTTACATTAGGTCGTTAGGAAAACACAGTTGGAGCCCGTGCCTAAAAAATATGAGTGAATGGTTCCAGCACAGAAAAAAGAGAAAATATTTTTAAAGAATTAATTCAAGACATATCTATTCCACTGTGACAGATTTTGCCAAATTTCTCGGTTGATCGACATCACAACCTCTCATTGTCGATACATAATAAGCAAAAAGTTGTAACGGAATAACATTTATTATCGGTGAAAAAATTTCATCAACTTCAGGAACAACTATTTGATAATCCGATAATTTTGTAACCGCAGTATCATTTTCATTAACTATTGCTATTATGTTTGCACCTCTTGCTTTTGCTTCTTGAATATTACTTATAATTTTTTCATATATTCTGCTTTTTGTTGCTATCACCATAACAGGCATATTTTCGTCTATTAATGCAATCGGACCGTGTTTCATTTCGCCCGCGGCATAACCTTCGGCATAAATATAAGAAATTTCTTTTAATTTCAATGCACCCTCAAGTGCTATCGGATAATTTATATTTCTTGCCAAATAAATAAATTGTTTTGTTTGGCTGAATATTTTTGCTATTTTTTCTATTTTATCCGCCTGTTTTAAACATTCACTTACTTTAGACGGTAAATTCCATATTTGTTTTATATAATTATCCAATTGTTCTTCTGTTATGGTTCCTTTTTTAACGGCAAAATCGAAAACCAAAAGAAGTAAAGCCATAACTTGTCCGGTAAATGCTTTTGTTGAAGCAACACCGATTTCCGGACCGCAATGTGTGTAAACAACATCATCGGCATCCCTACTGATGCTTGAACCTATAACATTACATATTGCAAGTGTTTTGGCACCTTTTTGTTTTGCAAGTCTTAGTGCTACAAGCGTATCTGCCGTTTCACCAGACTGAGAAATGAAAATTGCCAACGAGTTTTTATCAAGAACCTGATTCCTGTACCTGAACTCCGATGCTATATCAACCTCCGTAGGTATTTGAACAAATTCTTCCAATAAAAATTTTGCAGTCAGCCCGGCATGGTAAGACGTTCCGCAAGCTATAATATAAATTCTTGAAATTTTATTTAATACTTCTTTTGTTATATTTTTTATTTCAAGTAAAATTTGTTTTTGGTCGGAAAAAACTCTTCCTCTGAAAGTATCCTGTATCGATTGAGGTTGCTCGTAAATTTCTTTAAGCATAAAATGTTTATAGCCGCCTTTTTCCGCCTGTATTGCATTCCAAAGAATTTTTTGAGTTTTTCTTTCAATAAGTTTATCCTGATTTGTTATTTTTACACCGTTTTTTGTTATTTCACAAATATCACCGTTTTCAAGAAAAATCACATCACGAACATAAGCAAGCAATGCCGGAACATCGGAAGCTATAAAATTTTCATTCTCACCTACACCGATAACAAGCGGGGCATCATTTCTTGATACAATTATTTTATCCGGTTCTTCACCGCATATAACGGCTAAAGCATAAGTTCCTCTTACCTGTTTTAAAGCTTTTTTTGTTGCTTCCAATATATTGCCGTGATAATTTTTTTCTATTAAATGAGCAACTACTTCGGTATCGGTTTCGGAATCAAACTTATGCCCTTCTTCAACAAGCTGTTTTTTCAAACTTATATAATTTTCAATTATTCCGTTATGAACAACAACTATTTTACCGGAACAGTCGGTATGAGGATGTGCATTTTCTTCGGAAGGTTTACCGTGTGTTGCCCATCTTGTATGGCCTATACCTATATTGCCTGCTATCGGATTTTTTTCGAGATTTGCTTTAAGGTTAACCAACTTTCCCGTACTTCTGTTTGTCTTAACTATATTATGGTCGATAACGGCAATACCTGCCGAATCATAACCTCTGTATTCAAGTTTTTTTAAACCGTCATATATAATATCAGTTGCATTTTTATTTCCTATATAACCTACTATACCACACATATTTTTACCTCTTAAAAATTTGTTTTACAAATTTCAGTTTAGAGCTTAGTATTGAAAGCTTAGAGTTTGAACAACAAACAACAATAATCCGGATTCAGAATCAAGTCCGTAATGACAAGCCAAACAACAGCACTTATTTTACAAAAAAGAGAGTTTAAATTGCAAAGTAAGCGTAAAAAATCACATAGTGATTTTTCAGCTGATAAGCTGAAAAATTATAAAGACAGCTGAGGAGTTTAACACCAAACAACCTATAACACCATAACCAATAACCTTATAACCTAATTTACTCAGCAAATTTTTATGCGGCGGAAAGCATTGCCCTGTAATCTTTTGCAATATCTTCCCGACTTATCTCTTCACTTATACTCATCTGTCTGTCTGCTACTACAGGTATTAACTCTATTATTTTCAGTATACTTTCTTCATCTTCTATATCATTTATATTTCTTTCTGCCATTATTTCATATATTTCTCTCTTACCGTCTTCTATTGTAAATTTCTCATCATCTTCATAATTGAATTTCTTCTTCCCTATCTTCTTCTCTTTCTGCTTCTTTAACATCTTCCCTAATAATCTCTCCATCTTCTTATCACTTAACCTGTTTTCCCCTATCTCTTGTTTCGCCAATATCCTTTCTTCTATTGCTCCCTTAAATACTTCTCTTAATTCTTCCGCTATGTTGTTATACATTATCTTTATTTCACTGCTATCTTTTAAATCTTCCCATCTTTCCGGTATTTCTTCATACCTTACATTGTATGCCATTGCTTCCACATCTTTCTCTTTTAACTGTCCTATCCCAAAATTCAATTTGAAATTCCCTATTAATGTCTCAAACATACTGTATGTCTCTATTATATCTGCCTGATTATTCTTAAACATTCCTGCCAATTTCTCTATCCCTATCAACAACGGCTTTTCACTGTTTATTATCATCTGCTGCAATTGCTGCATTGTTATGTTTTCCGATATAGGTTCTATTTCTATTTCTTTTCTTGTGTCAAATTCTATTACCTTTTCCCCTTCTTTTATGTATACTTCTATCCCTTTCTTCCTTATCTCAAATAATTCCTTCTCTCCTATCTCTAATTGTTCACATTGCTGCCTTGTTATTACTTTCCTTGCCTTCCCGTTTTTTATTGCCGTATTTAATTTTTCAATATCTTTTATATCCTCTAATGATATTATCATCTTATCAGCCAATGTGATTCCTATTGCTTGCTTTACTTCGGATAACTTCTTAAATTCTTCCATTATTTCCTGCCTGCTTTGCCCTTTCAGCTCTTTTACTATCATTATCCCTTCTTCAAATATTATATCACTGCCTTTGAAATTTTTTTCTTTCTGCTTCTGTTCTATATACTTCTCATCTTCCACTATTATATCCATATCCGATACTTGGATTTTACCGCTAATTTTGTCTTTTATTAATTCTTTCAACACTTTACTCTCGTTTAACACTTGGGCTATCTCTTTAGCTCCGGCTCCGCTTATTGTTCCTAATATTATTCTTCCTTCATCTTCGGCAACGTATACACTTTCTCCTTTTGCCGTCTTTAATCCTGTATTCTTTAACTCTTTACTATCATATCCTATTTTCTCTAATGCTTCAGATATCACATACACCGGCATTACTACTTCTTTGTTACTTCCTTTCTGCTTTACAATCTCTCTTATTTCTTTCTCTATCTCTATATCACTTGACATCTTACTAAACATTTCTTCCCTTGTCTTTATCGCTTTAAAATCTATTATTGTATGTAATCCTATATTTGTGGCAAATATCGATGCTACAAACCCTACTAAAACCATCGTTATCGGTATTGCCGGCATTAACAATCCCATCGTCCCTATTACCATAGGTACGAAATACGATGCCGAACTCAAAATTAATGCTCTTAACCTTGATTCTATTCCTTTATGCCCTTTATAAAAACTCCTTACCCTATATACTTCTAAAAATTCCCTTACTGCTACTCCTAACGATATTATTATCGGATTTTTACCGTCTGCTATCGCTTTGTTAACATATCCTTCCGTTTCAGAAAGTATTGCTGCTTTGTTGTCTTCCTGTTTATTAAAAGAAGAAGATATAAATTCATCTCCATCTATTACATCTTTCTCATTAATTTCTTCTATTTTGTCATTCTTAAAATTGATCATTATTTTTTTCCCATCTTTCCTATACATATATCCTGCTCTTCCCCGTTTTTGTAGACTATCTATCTCTTTCGTGGTAGGTTCATTATTTTCAAAATCAACATATACATATATACCTTTGTTAGCCAAACCCACTATATAATCATCTTTATATCCTACTCGAGAATCACTAATTTCCTTATGTTGTGCTACACTTACAAAAATTTCGCCGATTTTCCCCTCTTGTTCACATTTCTTTTCAAATTCTTCAAATGCTGTTTTAAAGTCATCTATAAATTCCTGATTAAATAAACCTACATTTTTTCCATAAGCAACATATTGCTGTTCATTAAAGCTCATCTTACTTAAATCTATTCTATTTACACCTTCTTTTCTATAAATTATTTTTTCAAGTTTATCTCTTTCTTTTTCCCCTGTTCTCGGATCAATTTTATTTTCTTCAATTTTTTTCATAAATTCATAAATTATGCAAGTATGACATATCATATTAACCAAAAATGTTGTAAATGCGGTTATAATAGCAACAGGAAAAGCCCACATTGCAATACGAACAAGTATAACCGAAGAATCTATTGGATTTAACCAAAACATTAAAGCTCCTGCAGCTATTGCACTTATAGCTGCACCAATTTTTGTTACATTTTGTAATTTTTTGGCTGTGTTTTCATCTTTTGAAAAATGTATATCAGCAAAATTCGCATATAATGACGGTGAAAATTCTTTCCATGCCATTTCAACAGATTTTTTTAATTTTTCCGTAAAACTTAATTTAAAATTATTTTCTTCAATTAATTCAAAAATTTCTCTCTGATTTTCAGGCAATAGTGCAGCAGATGGAATATTACTATCACTATTATTTTTGTTTTTATTAATTATTTCTTCAGCAGCTTTTCCGGTAAATTTTAAAGTGGCTACAGAATATTTGCCTATATTTCTATAGGGAATATCTTTTCCGGTATCATCTTTTCCCATTACAAATTCAACATCATCATATTTTTTATTAAACTCTTCCATTTTACCTGCAAATCTTCCATTTGAAAAACCTGCTTCTTCAACATCTTTCTTAAATCTTTCATAATGTTCTTCTATTTCTCTTTTATCAAATTCATTATCAAATTTCCTGTTTTCAAAATTTTCATTAACTACATTAAAATACACTTCTTTATCTTTTTCATTTATATCCATATAAATATATATCGGAGATTTATCGACATCTAACTTATTACCATGATAAAAAGCATTTTTCATAGCTTCAAATATAAAATACCATAACACATTCAATCCGCCAATTGTGGTATCAATTTCTTGATTTATTCCGTTTTCTCTTATGATATTTTCAAATTGATTTCTATTACTCATAAAAAATTCAGCCATACTATTTCCTAAATGCAAATAATAATATGGTCTTGCTTTTTGCCCGATAGTCGGTTGGAAATTTATTACTTTATTACCGAACAAACCATTCATCATTGTTGAAATTCTATCTCCTATCAAATTGTAAGATTCGGTTAATTGAATATTTTCTATTTCGGTTTCCTCTATAACAGAATCTATTTTTGTTTCCTCTGCATTGCTTTCATTTTCGGTGTTACTTAACAATTGTTCTTTAATATTTTCATCAATAAAATCTTCCGCTATATCTTCTTTTTCTGATATTTCATATAAAATATTTTTTGCTATAGTATTAACGGTTTCCATTTTAATAAATTTTTCTTTACGTTTATTAACATATTCGTTAAGAATTTGTTTTACAATTTTTACCTTTATTATTATTTCTTGTTCTTTTTCTAATTTGCTTACAATTTTTTCTTTATCTTTTTCTTTCATGGATGAACCGTTAATAATGCTTATTATTCCGTTTCTTTCTCCACATGATAAATTACCTCTTTTTGTTTCAAAAATTCTACATATCTCATATTGGTCTTTACCCGATATATTAACATTATTATTATCTAACCATCTTTTTATACTTGATTCATCAATGCCTTTGTCATTAAACAAAACTCTTAAAATATCTCTATCCTTAGCGGTTAATTTATCTTTTACAATGATAAGTTTCACTAAAATATTTTTATCTTCGATTAATAATTCGGATAATTTATCCAAATTATTAAGGCTAATATTTTTTTGTTTTAAAAATTCTGATATTACGATATCTGTGTCCGTATCCGATAAATTATTTAAATTTATTTCAACCAAATTTAAAATTGTCCCAAAACTGTCAGGCTGAGATAACACGTAACTGTTCAATAAAATATCATTATATTCTTCATATTTTTCTTCTAAATCTTTTCTTTTTTGTTCCGATGTATAAATATTTGAAGTTTCTTTTTTGAGAATAGCCATATATTCTTTATGTTTTTTATCTAACAAATTTTCTATATATCCAACAAAAGTTTTATCATATACTGATTCAGGCAATTTAATTCTTTTTTTCACTTCTCCGTTTGGCCCCATTAAAAAAGCATACATATCCTTATTATTGATTCGTAAATAATCTGTTAACTCCGTAATAAAAACTTTCCAAGAATCGGTAAACATTATTATATCTTCCAACTCTTTTATTTCATCTCCGCTATAAGAAATGCTATTTATTTTAAGCCAATCCATAAAATTAGTTATTATTTTCTTTAACAAATAAGACTGATTTTTATGTTCTTTTATATTCCCTATTTCCCCTATATCATCCAATAAAAATTTAAAAAATTCGCTAAAAGATATTTCTTTGTTTATTTCTTTTGATGCAATATAAAGTAAATAAATTAAACCTCTCTCAGCTGCATATTCGTTTAAAGCCAAATATTCACAAACAACATTATTTTCATAGAATAATTTATACAAATAATCTCCGACGCTTACATTTGTTACATCTTTACCTAATATTTGCATAAGCATAGTTGCACAAGTATCTGCAGCTAATTCTCTTAATGTTGAATTTTTATCATTACCTTGTTTAAAATTAAATATATTATGTCCTATTTCATGAGCTATTGAAACAATTGACAAACTTGCAAAGAACATATTTGAATATGCTACTGCCGTATTTTTTCCTTTTGCTTCTTTTACAATATTTGATTGCAATATTATTTTATATAGTTCACTTATGTTTCGCGGTTCTAAATCTATAAATTTATCATTGGTCAATTTTATTTCATATCCCATTGTCGTATATTCTGCTTTATATGTTTCATCCAAAAGAGTTAATGCCACACCGATACCTATTGCTCTTAAATCAACATCATTTTTAATTTTTTTCTTTCCATCAACATATTCACTTAACAATGTTTTTGTTTGCTCTTTTAAATCTTGTAATTTCGATAATCCTTGTTCACTGCCGGAATTAGCCATAAGATATCCGTAAGCCAATAACCTTACTTCAGGTTCCATATTTGTATCGTTTATAATATCTTTTAATTCATCAATTTTACGTTTGCGATACATAACTCTTCCATAATTTATCTCCCTTAAACTTTTTTCCGGAAGGCCTAATTCTTTCTTAAGATCTTTATATACAGGATATACATCGTTTAATAATAATTGTTTTTCATAATATTCCATTCTGCTCCTGTAACTATATAATTTTTCCTGTTCATTTATTGACGGTTTATTTTCCGTATTAAAACAGAACTCAAAACCATCCTTGAAAAGTTCATGTACTTTTAAAATTTTCATTTTATTATAATATTTTGGGTTTTTATCACTATTATTATCATAATATTCCAGTATTGTTTTAATTAATTCGGAAGAAGGCATATCAAAAGCTAAATATTCGTATCCGGGATACAACCATTTATTCGTATATGCAGATTTATTTTTTTCATCTATGTCTATCTTAATTTCACCGGATTTTACTTTTTTATCAATTTCTTTTTTAAGTTTAGAATCAGATTTAATTATTTTATAAAAAAGATATTGCAAGTTTGCTTCCATTTTGTTTTCTATTTGTTCAATATCTGAAATATCAAAAACACTATTTCCTTTTTCATCGGTATAATCTTTCATTTTATTTATTATTATTTCGATATACTCTATAGGAGTTTTATCTTCTTTACCGTTATTTACATCAAATATTATATTTTCAAGAGCTTCCCATTTAGAAATATCCGTTTCGAAAACATCAAAAAATATTTGATTAAATGCCCTTGCCGTTCTGTGTTCGGATGACAACAATTGAAAATTATAGTGTATTGGAAGAGTCTTATAAAACTCTTTTTTTTCTTCACTGGTTTTACATTTTTGTGCAAGTTTTAAAACATCCAAAATAGAACCTGTTTCAGAATAAAATTCAGGTAAAAAACCAGGATAATTTTTACTTTGTCTTTCAAGCTCAATATGCCTAAGTTCATGGAGAGCATCCGTTATTAACCCTATAAGAGTATTTCTAAAAGGCAAAGCCAACTCATTCTGTTCGGTATTTTTTTCTTTATATTCAAAACTTCTGAATTCGAGCTGTGAATTTGCAAGTGCCTCTTTAGGAAAATCCGTAGTTATGGAATCATTGAATTGTGCATCTTTAACCCTTGCCAATTTATACTGTAAAATATCATTAAATTTATCATTAAAAATATCTTCAACCTCATTAGGATACAATGTTAAAAGAATTCCCGTTATAAGTGCCTTCAAATCATAATTATTTAGTTCTTTTATATCTTTATTTTTAATAATATTTTCAATAAAATTATTAGATATATTTTCAATATCCGCATGGCTTAAATAATCTTCCATATCCATGCGCGTATACCTACTTAGTCCGTTTAAATATGTAAGTATTAAAAACAGAATATAATTATTATTCATTTTATTATTTGATTTTATACCAACAATGCTAAAAGGGAAAGTTCCTGTTTCTACGGCTTTATATTTACTTTCATCTCCTATTAACATTTTTACATATGGCAATTTATTTATAAAAGGTATTTTATTTAAAAACTTCTCTATTTTCTCTTGATTATTGTTCCAATACCAATGAATTCCCATTGCAACACCTGTTGCTACAGCCAATGCAGGTAGAAAAGTTCCAAGCCCACCAAATAAAACCATTGCATAAGGAACCGATAAAATTCCGGTAGGTAATAAACGAGCTACAAAATTTTGTTTAATATTTTTATTTTCTCCTCTTATATACTCTGCAATACTATGCATAGCTATAAAACCTAACCTTGCTACTACAAATAATCCTATTGTGCCCCATCCAAGCGGATTTGAAGCCACAAATACCGCAATCAAGCCCGTTAAAATACCACCAAAAAGTATTTCTTCCCAAACCGGAGCAGTTTTATCATCTTCTCGTATTGAAAGTTCAGCATAAGGAACGGTTTTTTCTCCATTTTCTAGCGGATGCTTATCCGATAAATTTTTAATTTTTTCTTTAAATACATCATAACTGTCTTCTTTTACTATATTGTTCAATTCTTCTGTTATTTTATTATATTCATCTTCATTACCATTTAACAAATAATCAATTTGCTTATATGTTAATTGATTTATGTTTCTTGTTGCAGAACCGGACAAAAAAACAGTATGATTAGAATAACGTGGGTTATATTTTATAAAGTCATAAAAAGTTAAATTAAAATTTGGATTGTTTACATCTTTTATTTGTTGTTGTATTTCATACCAAGAATTAATAGCAGATAATTTTCTTTCTTTTCTTAACATTTGCCCAAGCGGTGTACTTGGATGTACTTCTCCTCTACTATTGAGATTTCTCTTAGGTACAACTTCGCCTTTTATGACACCTAGCCCCAAACCACCATCAGACAATGTTTCCATATATATATTATATCCAAAAACAGATTCTAGACCTGTTGCAGTAATACAAGAAGGGAAGAAATTTATATTTTCTTCTTCAAGCATTTTATAAATATTTAACACATATTCATAAGAATGACATGTTGAAAAATCAAAAATTATATTTTCTTCATCATAACCGTTTTCTGCAAAATAACTAATAAGTTCACTTACTATGTAATTACCGGTAATTGGAGATTCAATTAAATTTTCTTTTTTCCCGTCATTATAATAATACAAAATTTTTGTGGGGTGTCCATGAGTATTAAATCTAATCAAAATATTTTTATTGGCATCCGTTGTTTTTACTCTATTGAAAAAAGCATCTAAATTCTGTTCCGGAGTGTACCCGGAGCTATATTCTGAATTATCATATAACCCAATGTTTAAAGCATGATAATTTTCTTCTAAATAATTTTCATATTTTTCTTTTTTAGCTTCGTATTTGGATATTTTATCCTCGAGCTCTTTAATATCTTTATCATCTAATCCTTTAAATCCATATTTTTTGTTTCTTTCATCGGTTTTTAATTTTTCTTTTAATTCATTTATTTGATCTACATAATGTTGTTTGATTGCTATAAATATAGAAGGTTGCATCATATTTTCAGAATTTGAACCCGTTTTTTGATATGAATTCATTTCTAATGTTTTTGTTTCTTCATTCAAAATATCTCTATTTTTTGCAACTTTGATTTGTGTCTTATACCACAAAATACCGGATTTAATAATCTTATTTGCAATTTCTTTATCATCATATTTGTCGGATTCTAATATTTCTAAAATTTTCTTAGAATTTTCACCGGTATAATATGCCAAATGCCTGCTTATTCTAACGCAAGCTTCATACTCACTCATTATATCCGGACTATTAAGTTCTTTTCCTATGTATCCATTTAAAAATAGTTTTATTGCCAAACCGTTATTTTCTATAGCCAAATATTCTCTATCTGTATCATAAATATTTTCTATTTCATCTATAAGTTCAAGTAATTTTTTTTCAATATCTTCTATGGATTTTCCATCATTTATATAATTTTCCATTTTTAAATCTTTTACAAATACCAACTGATAAGCCGGAATTTTATCGTATTCAGAATAGCTTTCACTATTTGCAAAAAAGCGTAAAACATCTCTGTTTATTAATTCATCAAAATTCTTTTCATCAGCCAAGATAAGAGCTTTTATATCTACACCATACATTTCTATACCATTATTAGGATTTTTAACTTTTTTTAAAGCTCTCTCTAATAAATCTTTTTCTTTTTCGTTTAAAGGTTCTTGTTTGGTATCACAATATTGTTCATATCTTTCAAGAATTTCTTTTCCATCAAATTTTTTATCCTCTTTTTCAACAGTATCTTTAATATTTCTAACAAAAATTTCTTCGTCCTTTTTTGATAATATTTCACGAATTATTTTTGTTTGAACATCGGAAGGCAAAAATAAAAACTTTTCAAAAGAATAAGATTGACCATCTATTATAATTTCTTTTATATCTTCCGCTTTTAATATTTGTTCAGCTTCAAACGAAGGTAAACCGTTAGAATCAGATAACAATGCAGCAACAGAAAAAAGAAGTCTGCTAATTGTCGCATTATAAGCCGTATTAAATTCTTTAGGGTCAAAAACATTTATTGCATCTCTAAAAAAATTTGCTACCGCATTAACAGCGTTATAGAAATCATTAGCTTCATTAGAAACTTTTTCAATATCATCAAGAGTTATTAAATTACCGTTTAATTTGAATTCCCCGTTCTCGTATTGTATATCTATATTATTGTCCTTATCGTTAGCTTTTATAACTTTAATAATATTTTCGATTCCTTTTTCATTAATATTTCCTTTCTTTAGTGCTTCTATACCGGCTTTTAAAATTAATTTTTGTTGATTTACATCATCCGAACACGATGCAATTCTAAAAGCAAGTGCTTGTGCTTGCAAAACAGACTGTTCTTTTATTGTTTGTTTATATTTATTATTCGCTTTTTCGACATCACCCGTAATATTAGGGGTAATGACAATATCATTAACGGATTTTTCAGACAATATTTTTGAAAGTTCATCGCTGTGGTAACCGCCGGCTACAACTATTATTACTTCTTTTGAATTCTTTATTATTTCTTTAACGGTTCTTGTTCCGGGTTTTTTTATTTTATCTGCAATTTTTTCATCTAAAATATTATTAACAAATATGGAATTTCTTTCATCGTTAATGTTGTAATATTTATCAAGTTCAAAAAAATCTTTTTCTATTTCTTTTATTCTGTCGACAACGGCATATTTTGTATATAATTGTCTAAATTTATTAAAACCTTTTTTTGTCCAATGCCAATCCTTTGATGTAAGTCCGTATTTTAAGTATTTTTCAAAATATTCTTCAAAATCGGAAATATAAGCTATTTCATATTCTGTTTTATCATAAGATATTGCATACCTTATCTGCTCTATAAGAGTTCTTTCCTCTTCCAAAAGTTGAACCGGGTTTAAACTTTCGTTTATTTTTCTTATTTCTATAAATTTATTTAGTGCTGAATATTTGTTTAAATTTATATTTTTTTCGGCAGCATATTTATTTATATACCATGTAAGTTTACTTATATCTTTTAAATTATTTGTTTTTGTTATTATGTCGGAATACTGGTTATACGATAAAACGGATTTTAAATCGACAAGAACAGCTTTTATTTGTCTGCTTATTTCTTCAGGTTTTATTTTATTGCTTTCTTGATCAAGAAGTATATATGTTGCAATATTGGGATAATTTTCTTTTACAATTTTTGTTATGTTATTATATTTTTCAAAATCAGAATTTATTTCATCTATATATTTGAATAAAAGAACATACAATTTACCGCTATCATTACCTTTGGTTTTATATTTATTTATCTGCTTTGAAAATTTTCTGTTCTCGGAATTTATGTATTTGTTATTTAAACGGACAATTTCTGCTTTTACTTTTTTTATTACGGATGCATATTTATCTTGGTTATTCATTATTTCGGATAATCTTTCAACGTTTTGCAGATGAAGTGTCTTTTCGTCAAGACCTTTTAATTGAACGGTATTATTTTTAAGCGAAGCATAATATTCACCGGCGGTTATTTCACCGTCTTGTAAAAGTTGTTCTATTATTTGTTCTTTTATTTTTTTATCGTTTATTTTATTTAACCAACTTACATTTATATTACCATAACCGCCTTCAACATATATCTGTTTTATTTTATTTTCTTTATTTATCTCTTCTATTATATTGATTATTTTCTTTTGTGTATCTTTGTGACAATGCAAATCCTGTATATTTACTACGGTCAAGTTGCTGCCGGTATCATTTATTGAAGTTATTTTACCGTTATCAAAACTTATTAAAGGTATGTTATTTTCATCTTGCGAAAGACTTTCGGTTTTAACAGCGGAAAAAGAATTTACCGATGTTATGCTTATAATTAAACAAGCTGATACCGAAAGTGCAATAAGTTTATTAATTAATTTTTTTATTTTCATAATTTACCCCCAAAAAAGAAAAACTCTGTCCGTTTTTACTGCAATATCGGACAGAGTTTTATTTCATTTATATACATATTAATATTATTTATTTTATTTTTTGCCGTCAAAAGCCCCAAATACCCCGTAATAAACGACAACATTATTAAAAACATGAATAACACCCAAGAATTATTTACAGAAAAATTATTTATATTTCTAACACCGTAAAATGCAACATACTTTATAGTATTGTTTATTCTACAGTTTGCAAATAAAATAAAATCTTTAACGGTATTAACAATCTGTTTTGATATAAACATTTCAGCTTTGCCGGAAAAGCCGAAACTTGTAAGTTCTTTTTCCAACACAATACACATATCTGCAAATTTTGAAGGCATCATGGCTATTTGACTGCATTGTTTTACCATATTTATATTTGATATTGTTTCATTACCGAAATTCAAAGAAGCAAACACGGATACCCCTGCAAATGCATTAGCAAATACATTTACAAACAACAACGAAATAACGATAGTAATTACTTTTAATTTTTTTAACATAAATTTAGTAAACCGACAAATATCTTATTATAAGTTTAGCATTTATTTTTATTTTTGGCAACTTTTTGTATAATATACCGTAGTTTTAATAAAAATTTATGGAAAAAGAATGAGACAACCGCACGGACAAAATTTTTTAACAGATACAAACATTGCAAATAAAATAGTGACAAGTGCAGATATAAAAAAAACCGATACCGTTATAGAAATAGGTCCCGGTAAAGCGGCATTAACCGATATTTTAAAAGATTATACCGATAATTTGATAGCGGTTGATATTGACAAAAATTTAACGGACAATTTACAAACAAAATACAAAGACAATAAAAATATTACCGTAATAAATAAAGATTTTTTAAAATTTGATTTACCTGACACAACTTTTAAAATTGTTGCCAATTTACCTTATAATGTCGGAACGGCAATAGTTCAAAAATTTCTGCCGAATAAAAATTTTATAAGTGCGGTTATAATGTTACAAAAAGATGTTATCACACGGCTTATCAGTAATGAAGGCAATAAAGATTACGGATATATTTCATTATTTAGGCAATATTATTCCGATGCAAAATTTTTATTTGATGTTCCGCCGGGGTGTTTCAACCCAAAACCAAAAGTAATGTCGGCGGTAGCAAAACTTGTTAATAAATTTCCGCAAGATCCCGATACAAACTTATTTCCGTTAATAAAACATTGTTTTTCTATGAGAAGAAAAACAATACTTAACTGCTTAACCTCTTTTATTAAAAAAGATAAATATGAAGCTGAAAAAATATTATCCGGACTTGGCATTGATATAATGCTGCGCCCGGATAAACTTACACTTGAAACCTATTTAAAAATTTGCAAAGCAAATTTTTGAAGTATTGATGTATGGATGAACGGATGTACTGAAAAGGCAACGACACTGGATTACTTCATATTCGTTCGCAATGACATCTTTGTTATTTGTTATTGATGTTTTGCTGTTATTCATCTATCATTCTATACATCTTGACCTCAACAAAATGCAAAGCATTTTGTTATTGTTTGTGTTTTTGTTCGTCGGCTTGCCTTATTGCAACTTTTCTTATTTTACCGCTTATCGTTTTAGGCAAATCTTTAACAAATTCAACTACTCTGGGATATTTATAAGGAGCCGTAACCGTTTTTACATGGTTTTGTAATTCTACGACCAAAGAATCACTCGGATGATAACCTTTTGCCAAAACTATTGTTGCTTTAACAACTTGCCCTCTAACAGGGTCGGGAACTGCAGTTATTGCACATTCCAAAACGGCAGGATGTTCCATTAATGCACTTTCTACTTCAAAAGGTCCTATTCTGTAACCGGAGCTTTTTATAACATCATCGGCTCTTCCCACAAACCAAAAATATCCGTCTTCGTCTTTATAAACAACATCTCCCGTAAAATACATATTATCGTGCCATACTTCTTTTGTTTTATCGGGGCTTTTATAATAACCGCAGAAAAGTCCGGTAGGTTTTTTACCGTCGGGCATTCTAACTATAAGGTTACCTTCTTTACCGTCTTCGCAAGGGTTACCGTTATCATCAACTATATCTATATTGAATGTTGGAGAAGGTTTTCCCATTGAACCGGGTTTAGGTTTAATCCATACAAAATTTCCTACCAAAATAGGACCTTCACTTTGTCCGAAACCTTCCATAATTTTATGGCCGGTAAGTTTTTCCCACTTATTAAACACTTCAGGGTTTAAAGCTTCCCCCGCCACACAGCAATATTTTAACTTTGAAAAATCATATTTGGATAAATCTTCCTTAATCAAAAATCTGTAAACTGTTGCAGGCCCGCAAAATGAAGTAATATTGTGTTTTGAAATAATATCCAACACATCCGTCGGATGAAATTTATCAAAATCATAAACAAATACGGCACAACCGGAAATCCATTGCCCGTAAATTTTTCCCCATGCGGCTTTTGCCCAACCTGTATCGGCAAGTGTTAAATGACAACCGTTTTCTTCTACATTTTGCCAGAATTTAGCGGTTAAAATATGGCCTAACGGATAAGTAAAATCGTGTAATGCCATTTTAGGCAAACTTGTAGTTCCCGAAGTAAAGTAAATTAACATTTTATCATCGTTATGTGTTGCATCAGCACCTGTCGGTCTTTCAAATATATCGGATTGCTTTTCAACTTCTTCCGTAAAATTATACCAACCGTCTCTTTTACCTGCAACAACAACTTTATGTTTAAGTGTGGGACAATCTTTTTGACAATTATCTATTCTTTGTAACAAATCGGAAAAATCTACGGCTATTATCATTTTAACATCTGCAGCATTTACTCTGTAAGAAATATCTTTTTCTTTCAACAAATGAGTTGCCGGTATTGCTACGGCACCGAGTTTATGCAATGCAACCAAACTTATCCAATATTCAAACCTTCTTTTTAATATAAGCATAACAAAGTCGCCTTTTTTAACACCTAAAGATTTAAAAAAGTTAACGGCTTTATTCGTTTGCTTTTTCATATCCGAAAAAGTAAAAATTCTGTTTTCACCGTGTTCATTGCACCATATAAGAGCTTTTTTGTTAGGTTCTTCGTCTGCGGTTGCATCAACAACATCAAAACCGAAATTAAAATTTTCAGGAACATTTATTTTAAAATTTTCAAAAAAATCTTCGTAAGATGTAAAATCCCGTCTTGCATATTTATCAAGTATCATCTATATTTCTCCTTAAAGCTACGATGTAAAAAACTTTTCATCTCTCAGTCCTCAAACTCTAAGCTAAAAATTTGCAAAGCAAATTTTTAAAAGACTATTGCTATAAATTTTGTCACTTTACCGTCTACGGCTGTCATATAATGTTTGCAATTTGAATCGAAATATAAGCTGTCGCCTTCTTCCAAAATTATTTCTTTACCGTCAAGATGAACTTTTAAAGTTCCTTCCAAAACATAATCAAATTCATGTCCGTCATGAGAATACGGAGTAAGTTCTTTTTCGTTCGTTCTGTCTTTTGCGGTAACCAAAAATATCTGGGCTTTCTTACCAGTAAATCCGTAAGCTATATCCTGATAATCGTACTCTTTTCTTCTTTCTACAGCCACCCCTTTACCTTTTCTCACGACACTGTATCTGTTTAAATGCGGTTCTTGCCCGGTAATAAGTGTTATAAATTCAACTTTAAATTTTTCGGCAATTTTTTTAATTATCCCTATAGGAATATCGGTTTGTCCGGATTCGTATTGTTCATAAGTTTCAACGTCAATATTTAATGCTTTAGCCAAACTTTCCTGCGAAATGTTAGCTATATCTCTTAAATCTCTTATTCTCATTGCAATATCTTTTATATCGTCATTCATTTTATTCCTCCAAAAAATTGTGAAACAATTTTTTGCTGAAAAGCTGAGCCGGATACTTTGTATCCTCAGCTGAGCAGCTGATAGTTTAAATAACCAATCCCACAAACCTTTACAGCTATACTTCTATACCTTAACAAAATGCAAAGCATTTTATTAATTTGTACCTGAAAGCTCCATTTGTTTATAAAAATCTTTATTTGTTTTTGATGCCTTCATTCTTTTTGTAACTTCTTCTATAACCTCTATACTGTTCATATTGCTCATAACATTTCTCATTATCCACATTTTATTTTTTTCATCCTCGGTAAGCAACAATTCTTCTTTTCTGGTTCCGGACCTTAATAAATCTATGGCAGGATATATTCTTCTTTCGGCAAGTTTTCTATCCAAATAAACTTCACAGTTACCCGTTCCTTTAAATTCTTCAAATATAACATCATCCATTCTGCTGCCTGTTTCAATTAAAGCGGTTGCTATAATTGTTAAACTTCCGCCTTCTTCGATGTTTCTTGCAGCGCCGAAAAATCTTTTAGGTTTTTGTAATGCATTTGAATCAAGCCCGCCGGATAACACCCTTCCGCTTGAAGGCATTGTGGCATTGTAAGCCCTTGCAAGTCTTGTTATGGAATCAAGTAAAATAACTACATCCTTACCTTGTTCGGCAAGCCGTTTGGCTTTTTCAAGAACCATTTCTGCAACCTGAATATGCCTGTCTGCAGGTTCATCGAAAGTTGATGAAACGACTTCCCCTTTTACCGACCTTTGCATATCGGTAACTTCTTCCGGCCTTTCATCTATCAATAAAACCATAAGAATTATTTCCGGGTTATTGGTTGTAATTGCATTTGCTATTTTTTGAAGCAAAACGGTTTTGCCGGTTTTAGGAGGTGCATTAAGTAAAACTCTTTGTCCTTTTCCTATAGGAATAAACATATCTATTATTCTTGTGGAAATTTCATTTGTTGTAGTTTCCAAAACTATTTTTTCGTTAGGATAAAGCGGGGTTAAATTATCAAACAAAGGCCTTTCCCTTATATTATCAAGTTTTTCTTCTCCGTTTACCGACGTTATTTTAAGTAACGCAAAATATTTTTCATGGTTTTGAGGAGGACGAACATAACCGCCTACGGTATCACCTTTTCTTAATGCAAACTTTTTTATTTGAGGAGGTGCAATATAAATATCATCAGGACCTGATAAATAATTATAATCAACAGACCTTAAAAAACCGAAACCGTCCGGTTTAATTTCCAAAACACCTTCATCATAAACCTGTCCTTTTTCCTTCATTTGCGCTTCGAGAATTTTTGCAATAAGTTCCTGCTTTTTTAAACCCGTAATTGTTTCCAACTTCATACTTTTTGCAAGTTTAACAAGCTCCACCATTGTTTTTTTAGATAATACGGTAATTTCCATAGATTCGGCAGACATTAAGCCCCCTGTAAATAAATGTTTATACTATTTGTAAAATTTTTATTATTTCTTTTTTGATTTTCATATTTTTGATTAGAAAAGATTTTTAATTTTTAAGGTTTTATTTCTAAGATTACTTGCGAAACACTTAGAACTTAACTGTTATCTATTTCATTTATTCTATATATTTTTTTTTATTATGTCAAATTTATTTATTCTTGTAATTTGTGAAGTAAATTTAAATATTTTTCATTATCGTCGGGTTTTAATTCTATTGCTTTCCGAATACACTTTATTGCATTTTCTTTATCGTTTAAATCATCATATAACATTGCCAACACATAATAATTATCATCATCTTTATCTTCAACTTTTAATAACATTTCTTTTGCCAATTCAAAATTATTATTCATTGCATATAACCTTGCTAATTTTAAAAAATTATATTTATAAGGTTTAATTTCGTAAGCTGCTTTAGCATACATAAGTGCTTTTTCAAAATTTCCCTGTTCGGTATATATTGTGCTTATATCATCATAAGTTGAAAATGTTGCAAAGCCGTACCACAGCATTCTTTCCGCCGCTTTTAAATTCCCCTTTTTAAACAATACAATTGCCAAATCGTTTGCATATATATGCAGATAATATTCATTTTTTATTACAGCTTTTTTTAAATACTTATATCCGTTTTCAATATCACCGTATTTTATACATATTTTTCCTATTGAAGCCAAAACCGTCGGCATTTCCGGAGCATCCAAATAAGCATTTCCCCAAAAAATTTCCGAGTTTTTATACTTATCGGCTTGTTTATATGATGCAAAGAAATAAACACAAAAAATGGTTAAAAATAAAACAAATAAATATTTTTTTGATACGGGATATTTTTTTACAACAAAATCAACAACGGAAACCAAAATTACCGTTATTCCTAAAAATGCCGTTAATATTCTATGCGGAAAAAATTGATAATCCGAAACAAAAAACGTAGGAAATAACATTACTACAAACCATACAATACCAAAAACAACAATTTTCCTGTTCAATATTTCTTTATAAAACAAATAAAACAGAAACAAACACAATAAAACATCAAAAATAATATATGATATTTTTATATCTGTTTTTCCCAATATTACCGCAATATTATCAGGAATAAATATTTTATACAAATAAATTATCAAACCGGAAACCATATTTTCAATATAGAAGTAAAAATTTTCCAATTTAATAACATCCTCTATTTTCGGGACGGAAATACTCCTTAAATAAAAATAAATAATAACAGGAAATATCAATAAACAGCATAAATATATAAGTTGCTTCTTTGATATTTTAAAATTGAAACAATAAATAACAGCCATATATATGGGAATTAGCATAATTCCGGTTTCTTTTGCAAAAACAGCAAATAAAAAAAATATTACGGTCATCAAAAGATTCAATCTTTTATTTTCTTTTAAAAAATCAATTAAATTCATAATTGACAACAAAGAAAAAATTAAAAGAAGCATTTCCGCTCTTGGCGAGATATAGACTGCATTTGAAGTAAATATCGGGTGAATCAAAAACAAAATAAAAATAAGCTTTAAAATTTCTTCGTTAAAATTTAATTTCAAAAGTAATAAATACATTAAATAGAATGTAAATATGAATAAAACAAGATTTGTAAAATGATACGGTTTTGGATTTTCTTGAAAAAAAACAGCCGTAATTGCAAACGAAAGAAGTAAAACCGGTCTGTAATAAGAATGAATATTATCAAAATAACAATCTTTAAAAAATATTTTAGGAAGATTTTTGTAATTTGATATAAACTCTATATTTTGATTTATGGATTTCGTATCATCCAAATCAAGAAGTTGGTAATTTATACTTTTACCGTAAAGCAACAAAACAATTATTGTTATTAATACCAAGAAACCTAAATTGGTCTTGAAAAAATTTATTATTTTTTTCATTTTGTCTTCAATCTTCTAACGCATGCTCAGTTTGCAGCCGCAGTATTTTTGGCTGTATAATCCTAATTTCTTTACGGAATTAACACCGTTATAAAAAATTTTTCTCGGGTCAACATAAACAAAATTCAAATTATTTTCTTTTGCCAAATTTTTTGAAATTTCAATAATGGTATCATGTTTTTGATAAGGACTTGAAAGAAGTGATGTAGTAAAATTTTTTATATTGTTTTTTTTGGCAATTTCCGTAGTTTTTTCCAACCTTTTTAAATAACAATAATAACATCTTCCCATTTCACATTGAACGGCATCGTCAAGCCAAAATTTTCCATATAAGCTTTCATCATCAAGCCAGTCGGCTTTAACTTCAATTGTTTCAATATTTAATAACTTCATATAATTTTGCCAGGTTTCATACCTTAACAAATGTTCGGTTTTAGGGTAAATATTCGGGTTAAACCATAAACTTACAATTTGATAATTTTGCAGTAATGTTATTATTGATGCACTGCACGGAGCACAACATGTATGCAATAAAATTTTTTCCATTTAGAACAAATCTCTTTGATTATTAGTTTGTTTAGGTAAAGGTATATTTAAATGTTTATATGCCAAATCGGTAACAATTCTTCCTCTCGGTGTTCTTGCAATAAAACCTAATTGTATAAGATAAGGTTCATAAACATCCGATATCGTATCGGCATCTTCGGAAACCGAAACAGCCATAGTATCAAGCCCGACGGGACCGCCTGAAAATTTTTCTATCATCGTCGTCAAAAGAAGTCTGTCCATTTTATCAAGCCCGATATCATCTATTCCCAAAGCATCAAGCCCTTCTTTTGCAATTTGTTTATTGATAATACCGCCCGTTTTTATTTCGGCAAAATCACGAACTCTTTTTAATAATCTGTTGACAATTCTCGGCGTGCCCCTTGACCTTCTTGCAATTTCAAGTGCACCCTGTTCATCTGTTTGAACATTAATTATGGAGCTTGACCTTTTAACTATTTTAACAAGTTCTTCGGTAGTATAATAATTTAAATGTTCTATTATACCGAACCTGTCTCTTAAAGGACTTGATAACATACCTGCCCTTGTTGTGGCACCTATCAATGTAAATTTTGGAACGGGAAGTTTTATTGTTTTTGCAGAAGGCCCCTGCCCGATAATTATATCAAGTTCAAAATCTTCCATTGCAGGATACAGTGCTTCTTCAACCAAATGGTTCATTCTGTGAATTTCATCTATAAAAAAAACATCTCCTTCGGAAAGGTTGGTTAATATCGCAGCCAAATCTCCGACTCTTTCAAGAACGGGGCCGGATGTTGTTCTTAAATTACCGCCCATTTCTTTTGAAATAATATGTGCAAGTGTAGTTTTACCAAGCCCGGGCGGAGCATAAAACAAACAATGGTCCAAAGGTTCGTTTCTTTTTTTTGATGCCTCGATAAAAACCTTTAAATTATTTTTAAGTTTTTGCTGACCTATAAATTCATCAAGATATTTCGGCCTTAAAGAATTTTCAAGTTTTTCTTCGGGTGATGAATTTTCAGGGTCTATTATTCTTGTTTCTTCCATAATCTATCTCTTATAAATATTTCAAAGCTTCAGTTATTATTTGTTCAACAGATAAATCTTTGTTTTCCGTCAATATTTTATGGACGGTTTCTCTTGCATTTGTTTCTTTATAACCTAATGCAATAAGCCCGGCAACGGCTTCAGACGATGAAGAATTGCCTGTAATATTACTCCATTTTTGTAAATCGTTAACGGAAACATTTGCTATCTTATCTTTTAATGCCGCCACCAATTTTTCGGATGTCTTTTTTGTAAAACCGAATATTCCGCTTAACATTGAAACATCTCTTTTTATTACCGCCGCTTTAAAATCGGCAAGTGACTTTGATATTTTATCAAGATACTCCATTGCTTTTTTTGCACCTGTTGCAGGAACTTCATCCTTTATCAAAACAAACATTTCTCTTTCCTGCTTTGATAAAAAGCCGTAATAAGAAATTACACCGCCATACATACCGGTTGATTCTATAACATAAAGTTTTACCGGACTACCGTCAGAAGGCAATTTGTTAAAAGTATCGGAAGTTATTGCTACACTATAACCTATTCCCGAAATTTCCACAACAGCAGTATTTAAAGTTTTATACGATAATATTCCGTTAAAAAAATCTATCACTTAAAAATTTATTCCTCTTCCTGTAAAATATCACCTAATGTAGGTTTTTCATCGTTAGATGAGAATTTTTTTATTAATTCTCTTTCTTGGTTTTTTTCATATTTTCTTATAGACATTTCCAATTTTCTTTCTTTTAAATCGACTTTAATAATACTGCCTTCCACTTCCTGACCCGCCTGAGGAAGTTCCTGATTTCTGTTTTCAAAAGATAATTCCGTTTTTTTAAGCAATGCTTCTATACCTTTTTCAAGTTCAACAAAAGCGCCGAAATCAGTAACCCTTACAACTTTTCCTTTAACAACCGTTCCTAATTTATATTTTTTGTAAGGATCTTCGGTTAAATGTTTTATTGACAATGCAATTTTTTCACTTTGTGTATTTACCGATAAGACAACAGCTTCAACTTCCTGTCCTTTTTTAACTACGTCTTCCGGATGTTTAACACCCTTAAGCCATGAAAAATCATTTACATGAATAAGCCCTTCTATACCTTCCGGTAATTTTACAAATGCACCGAACGGTGTAATATTTTTCACAATACCTTTTACTTTTGTTCCGGGAACATAATGCCTTGCCAAAGTTGCCCAAGGATTTTCATGCATTTGTTTTACGGAAAGCGATATTTTTTTATTTTCTTTATCAAATTCTATAATTTTAACTTCCAATTCTTTGCCTACGGTAACTTCTTTTTTGAACAAATATTCACTGTCGTTCCAAGCATATTCGGAAGCATGCAACAGCCCTTCAACACCTTTTTCCAATTCAACAAAAGCACCGTAAGCCATAACGGATGTAACTTTACCTTTTAAAATCAAACCTACCAAATATTTTTCCGCCGCACTGTCCCACGGATTAACCGCTAACTGTTTCATGCTTAAAGAAATTTTTTCATTTTCTCTATCTACTTTTAAAACACTAACTCTTATTATTTGTCCAACTTTCAATAAATCTTCTACTTTTTTTACTTTATACCAGGCAAGTTCACCTATATGTAAAAGCCCGTCAATACCACCCAAGTCGACAAATGCGCCGAATTTCGTAATTCTGACTACTTTACCGTCTATAATTTGCCCTTCTGACAAACTGTTTAATGCTTTTTGTTTCTTTGCTAATTTTTCATCTTCCAATATTTTTCTTCTGGATAAAACAATTTTTTTATCGTTTCTGTCAAATTCGGTTATTGCAAAATCAAAAGTTTTACCTATAAACTTTTCGGCATCTTTTATAAAATTGGTATCAACTTGGGAAATATGTAAAAAGCCGTATACGCCTACATTTACCAAAAAACCGCCTTTAACCGTTTTTTCTATTTTACCAGAAACGTTTTTTTTATTTTTAAAAGATTCTTCCAATTTATCCCAAGCAGTTTTTTCTATAACTTCTCTGTATGAAAGTTCTATCTTAGGATAAGTTCTTTTAACAAAAACTTTAACGGTTGCACCGACTTTTAATTCCTGCGGTATCTGTCCGTTTAAAAATTCAGATTTATGTATGGAACCTTCCGATTTTAAGCCCAAATCAACTAAAAAATCATCTTCATTTTCGGCAACAATCACTACCGAAATAATGTCGCCTTTATTAAATTTTGTATCTTCCTGCTTTAACAAATCCTCCATACTGATATTTTCAGCATCTTCAAATTTAGTTAAATTATCCGAATTGTTATTCTGTTCCACGATCGTCTCCTTTTACTTTATATTTTATAGAATTATTTTTTCTATTTTATTTTTTATATTTTTTATTATCCAATCAGGTGTCGATGCACCGGCTGTTATACCTATTTTTTGTTTATTTGTAAACCAATCGTTTTTTATTTCATCACCGCTTTCTATGTGATAAGTTTCAACTGCACTTGAACAAATTTGAAATAATCTTCTTGTGTTACCTGAATTTTTACCGCCTATCACTATCATAATATCCACACTTTTTGCAAGCTTTTCAGCGGAACTTTGCCTGTCAAACGTGGCTTTACAAATAGTATTATATATTTTAACCTTTGATATTTTAGCAATTTCTTTAACTATATCATCAAAATTTTTCGGACTTTGTGTAGTTTGACTGACAATATAGATTATATCAGTTTTTTTTACTTTTTCTATATCATTTTTATTTTCAACAACTATACATTTACCTTTACCGTAAGAAACAAGAGCAACAACTTCAGGATGAGTTTTCTCACCGACAATTACTATTTGTTGACTTATATCACTTAATTCTTTAACTATATCCTGTGCTCTTTTTACAAAAGGACAAGTTGCATCTATAATTTTCAGTTTTTTATTTTCCGATAATTTATTGTAAACATTAAGTTCAATACCGTGTGTTCTTAATACAAGAATTCCGTCTTGTATTTTTGAATAATCATTTATTACCTCTATTCCTTTTTTATTTAACCTTTCAACTTCCTGAGGGTTATGAATTAAAGGGCCAAACGTATAAACATTATCGCTTTCCTGCGAAACTTTTTCCGCAAGTTCTATTGCACGACGAACACCAAAACAAAAGCCGGAACTTTCGGCAATTTTTATAATCTTCATAACTTTTTTATTTCATCCAAAACTTTTTGTGAAAACTTCAAATAATCATCTTTTTTATACTCTTTTGGAGGATATAAAGGTTTTCCGTAAACTATACTGAGTTTTTTCAATTTAAACATTTTATTTGTATTTGTAATTTTTACCGGAATAACAGGAACTTGTGCATTACAGGCAATCATACCGACACCAGGTCTTGCTTTACCCAACTTACCGTCTTTAGACCTTGTTCCTTCGGGAAAAACCAAAAGAGCCCTTTTATTTTTCAAAAGTCCGAAGGCATTTCTAAAAGCGGACATATCCTGCTTTCCTCTTTTTACCGGAAAAGCATTTGTTCTTTTTATACAAAAGCCCAAAACAGGCATGGAAAACAATTCTTCTTTTGCCATAAAAAACAAATCACGCTTCATAAAACAACCTGCCATGGGCGGGTCAAAATAACTCGAATGATTTGGTGCAATAATTAAGCCCGTATCTTCCGGTATATTTTGGCTTCCATATGCTTTACACCTGTAAATTATAATAAAAAACCACTTAAATAAAAACCTTCCCAAATAATAAAGATAACCGCTTTCTTGTTTTATTTGCATATTTGTTTTAACACACCATAAAAATTTGAAAAAGAAATACCGACACAAGCCGAATCTTCAACCGTCGTTTGCCCGTCGGCACAAAGTGCCGCAATCGATAACATCATAGCCATTCTGTGATCCTTTGACGTTTCAACGGAACATCCTTTTAATTTTGAAGGACCTTTTATAATAAGTCCGTCCTGTTTTTCTTCTATATTTGCACCCATTTTATTTAATTGAGTTGCAATTAATTTTAACCGGTCGCTTTCTTTAACCCTTAATTCTTGGGCTCCCGAAATTTCTGTAACACCTTCTGCCTGTGTTGCAGCTAAAGCAATTATAGGAATTTCGTCAACCAAAGAAGGTATTAATTTCCCGTCTATATTTGTAGAATGTAAAGAAGAACTTTTAACTTCAATATCGGCAACCGGTTCACCTGAAATTTCTTTTATGTTTGATATTTTTATATCGGCACCCATATTTTTTAAAACGGTAATTATTCCGCTTCTTGTTTTATTTATATTAACCTGTTTAATTATAACATGAGAATTTTTAACTATAATACCGGCAACGATAAAAAATGCTGCAGATGAAATATCTGCGGGAACAAAAATTTCCTGTGCAAATAATTTATCGCATTTTTTAATACCGACAGTTAAATTATCAACGGAAATATCCGCACCGAAAGCTTTTAACATTGTTTCGGTATGATCTCTTGATTTTTCCGGTTCGCTGTAAAAAGTTTGACCGTCCGCATATAAGCCGGCAAGTAACACACAGCTTTTTACCTGTGCACTTGAAATTGAACTTTTATAATTTATTGCCCGTAAACTTCCGTTACCTTTTATATTTACGGGCAGATAATTATCATCTTTTGCATAAATATCGGCACCCATTTGCCTTAAAGGAGTTATAATCCTTTTCATAGGTCTTAATGATAAACTTTCATCGCCTATAATTGTCGATGAAAAATTTTGGCCGGATAAAATACCCGAAAGCAACCTTGTTGTTGTTCCGGAATTATTTGCATTTAAATATCCGTCGGGACATTTTAAGCCGTGAAGCCCTGCTCCTTTGACTGTAAGCAAATTGGCGGTCTGTTCAATATCAACACCGAGTTGTTTGAAAATATTTAAAGTTGAAAAACAATCCTGCGACGGTAAATAATTATTTATATAAGAAATGCCGTCTGCCAAACTTGCAAACATCACAGCCCTGTGTGTGATTGATTTATCTGCAGGAACCGTTATTGTTCCTTCCAATTTATTTACTTTATTTAGTATCATTTCTTACACTTTTATCTATTAAATTTTTCAATTTATTTTTATTTTTAAAATTTTTTGAAAACAAATTCAGTTGATTACAAAATTCGTCAACAACTTTCTTTAAATTTTTTGTATTATTTTCGATTATCGGCAACCAAATATCCGATGATGATTTTGCAACCCTTGTAATACTTTCAAAAGAACCTGCCGTAACTGCTTTTATTTGAGAATTATTTTTTAACTTATCTTTGAATATCTTATAAAAAGAAAAAGCAATTATATGCGGCAAATGGCTTGTAAACGCAACCAGCTCGTCGTGTTTTTCCGGTGACATAAAAGCAATATTACAACCTACGTCTTTCCACATTTTAACAACGGGTTTTATTTTTTTATTTTCTTTTTTATCCGTTATAACGACAGTTTTTTTAGTATATAATTCATTTACGGCATTTGTTATTCCGCTTTTTTCCGTCCCGGTCATGGGATGGCAACCGACAAAATAAGGATAATTTTTATTTTTTCCTATAATCTGTTTTATTTTTTTTGTTATTGTATATTTTGTACTGCCTATATCGCAAATAATTGTTTTATTTGAAACAAATTTTATCAATTCTTTATAAGTTTCGACTATCTTATTAACAGGTAAACATATAACTATAATATTTGCATTTGCCGCATATTTCATATCGGTATAAAAAAAATCAACGGCACCTGTTTTTTTTGCAATTTGCAATTTTTTTAAATTTCTTCCGATACCTATTACCTTATATTTTCGTAACCTTAATGCCATACCCAAAGAGCCGCCCATTAAACCGACACCGATAACAGCCACGATAGGTTTGGTAACTTCCATTAAATTTCCCTTCCCAATGCTTTTGCCAAAACTTTAAGTTCTTCCATCAATTTATTATATTGCGCAGGCAAAAGACTTTGTGCTCCGTCGGAAAGTGCTTCTTCGGGACGGGGATGAATTTCTATGGCAATAGCATCGGCGCCAACCGCCAAACATGCTTTTGCCATTGAAGGGACATGTTCCCTTATACCTATACCGTGAGAAGGGTCAAGCACAACGGGTAAATGAGTTAATTTTTTTACTACCGGAATTGCATTCAAATCAAGTGTAAACCTTGTTGCCGTTTCAAATGTTCTTATACCTCTTTCACAAAGCATAACATTATAATTACCCTGTGCCAAAATGTATTCGGCAGAAAGCAGCCACTCTTTTATTGTAGTTGCCATGCCTCTTTTTAAAAGAACGGGTTTTTTTTGTTTTCCGCATGCCTTTAACAAATCGTAATTTTGAACGTTTCTTGCACCTATTTGAACTATATCGCAATATTTTGAAACCAAAGGAACTTCTTCAACCGACATAGCTTCACTTATGGTTGGCATTTGTAATTTTTCGCCGACTTCCTTCATATATTTCAAACCTCTTTCTCCCAACCCTTGAAACGAATACGGTGAAGACCTCGGTTTAAATGCACCGCCTCTTAAAATTGTGCCGCCGGCAGCTTTAACTATTTTAGCCGTTTCAAGTAAAACCGATTTACTTTCAATTGCACACGGTCCTGCAATAACCGGAACTTTTGTCCCGCCTATTTCTATTCCGTAAGGAAGTTTTATAACGGTATTTTCGGTTTTAAATTCCCTTGAAGCAAGTTTATAAGGTTTTTCTATTTCGCTTATATGGTCAACTTCTTCCATGGATTCAAATGTTTCTTTATATTTTTCCGCAAATTCACCGACCATACCTATAATCGTGATATCAACACCTTTTGAAATATGAGGAATGTAGCCCAATTTTTTTATCTTATCTACAACTTTTTTTTCTTCCTGTTTTGTGGCTTTTCGCTTTAATGTTATTATCATCTTTTACTTCCTCCTTAAACTAACAACATAAACATAACGGTTTATTATATAAAATTAAAAATTGCTCCGCAATGCAGTAATTTGTAAGATTAGAAGATCTGAAAATTTAAAATTTGGGAATAAAAAGGGATTTTTTATTGTATAAAAAATTCAAATATATTATAATTAGTTTTGATTCTTTTTTATGGGAGGTTACCAATGTTGATTTATAATAAAAATAAAAAAATGCTTGAGCCGGAAGAATATAAATTTGAACTGCAAGATGTAAAAGAACCTAACTTATTAAGAGAAACTTTTTCATATACGGATATTCCTAAAATTGCATTTAACAATACCGTTGTCCCGATGAATCCTCCGGAAAATATTTGGATGACAGATACAACTTTCAGAGACGGGCAGCAGGCATTTCCGCCGTTTACGGTAAAACAAATTGTCAATTTGTTTGAATTAATGCATAAACTCGGCGGTCCCAACGGTATGATAAGACAGACGGAATTTTTTCTGTATTCCGATAAAGACAAAGAAGCCGTTAGAAAATGTCAGGAAAAAGGTTATGAATTCCCTCAAATTACTTCTTGGATAAGAGCAAATAAAAATGATTTCAAATTAGTTAAGGAAATGGGAATAAAAGAGACCGGAATTTTAACATCATGTTCGGATTATCACATATTTTTAAAATTAAAAAAGAACAGAAGACAAGCATTGGACATGTATCTTGATATAGTTAAAGCGGCACTTGACGAAGGGATTGTGCCGAGATGTCATTTTGAAGATATTACAAGAGCGGATTTTTACGGTTTTGTTATACCTTTTGCAAAAGAATTAATGAAACTTTCAAAGCAGGCAAATATGCCTGTAAAAATAAGAGCATGTGATACATTGGGGTTTGGAGTTGCATATCCCGGAGTTGCATTACCGAGAAATGTTAACGGAATAATGTACGGATTAACACATCACGCGGGTGTCCCTTCCGAATGGCTTGAATGGCACGGACATAACGATTTTTACAGGGCATTAACAAATTCCACTTTTGCCTGGCTTTACGGATGTTCCGGAATTAACGGAACATTGCTCGGAATAGGCGAAAGAACCGGCAACACTCCCATAGAAGCATTGGCAATAGAATATATCGCTTTCAGAGGAGATCATAACGGAATGGATTTGTCGGCAATAACAGAAATTGCAAAGTATTTTAAAGAAGAACTCAAATACGATATTCCGAATATGCAGCCCTTTGTGGGAGCACATTTTAACAGTACAAGGGCGGGTATTCATGCAGACGGTTTATTAAAAGAACAGGAAATATATAATGTTTTTGATACCAAAGCAATATTAAACAGACCTCCGGAAGTTGCAATTACCGACCGTGCCGGACTCGCAGGTATTGCTTATTGGATAAATACAAAACATCCTAAATTCAAAGACAGTGATGAAAAAATAGACAAATCTCATCCGGGAATAGCAAAAATAAAAGAAGAAATAGATAAACAATTTTCCACCGACAGAGTAAACCCTTTAACGGAAAAAGAAATGGCGGAACTTATAAAAAAATATATTCTTTAAAAGATAAAATTAACACAAATAAAAAATGCTCTGTTTATTTAATAAACAGAGCATTTTTTTGCTAGCTAATATAATTAATTATATTTTCTTTATGTTAGCTGCTTTAGGGCCTTTGTCTGAATCTACAACATCAAATTCAACATTGTCACCTTCAGCAAGAGATTTAAAACCTTCTGCTAAAACTGCTGAATAATGTGCGAAAACATCTCCGGAACCATCGTTGTTAGAAATGAATCCGTAACCTTTTTGGTCGTTAAACCATTTTACTTTACCTTGTGCCATTTACTTCTACTCCTTGTTTTACAGTTTGCAAAGCAAACTTTTTTTTGAGTTTGTTTAACTCACGGATAATATTTAATTATATATTTTTTATTTTGTCAAAAATTTTATAAAAATTTTTCGAGACAATAAATATTTATTTT